>SLST01000307.1 GCA_007130265.1 Spirochaetales bacterium | reverse complement strand
GACGCAGATGTGGGAGGGCACCCCCGCGGACATGGTCGAGGTGGGTGGAGGTGCCGGGTCGAGCACCGTGATCAGCCCCGGCTTCTACCGCGACTTCGGATTGCCCTACGACCAGCGGCAGAACGAACTCTTCCACAGGGCAGGTGTCAAGGTCGTGAACCACTTCTGCGGCGGAGTGATGCCCATGCTCGATCTCGTCGTGGAGAGCGGCGCGGACGGGCTCGAGACGATGACACCGGCGAGCATGGGCGGCGACTGCAGCCTCGCTGAAGCATCGCGCAGGGTAGGCGGGGACCTCTTCTTCATTGGCGGATTCGATCAGAACGCCGGGTTCGAGCACGGGACGCCGGAGACCGCGCGCCGGCTCGTATTCGAGTGCTTCGAGGCCACGAACGACCATGCCGGGTACATCTGTTGCCCCTCCGACCACTTCTTCCACGGCGACCCTGAGAACCTCCGGGCTTTCGCGGACGCCTGCCGCGAATGCGAATACTGATCGAAGAGGAATGAATGGCCCAACATAAAGTTATTAGAGATCTGGGCGCGCTCGAGTGGCGGGTCGCCGGCTTCATCCCGCACGACTGGCGCTGGCGCACGGTCGACGAGTTCGCCTCCCGAGCGGAGGTCGCGCCGGTGCCCATGCGGCTTCCCGGCTCGATTCAGGCTGCGCTCCGCGACGCCGGCATCCTTCCCGACTGGTACACGGGGCTCTCGGCGAGGGCCTGCGAGTGGGTGGAGAACCGTCACTGGGTGGTCTATGCCGACCTGCCGGACGAGTGGTGTGCCGACGCGGCGGTTCGCAGGCTCCGCTTCGAGGGGCTCGACTACGAGGGGGTGATCCGCGTCAACGGCCGCGAGGTAGGCTCCTTCCGCGGTTCCTTCGTTCCACACCTCTTCGACATCGGCCGCTTTCTCGAGCCCACCGGCAATACGCTCGAGATCATCTTCACAGCCCCGCCGCGCTGGCTCGGCCAGATGGGGTTCACCTCACGCATGACCGAGTGGAAGACGCGCTTCAACTACACGTGGGACTGGACGAGCCGCGTGGTCCAGCTTGGCGTTACCGGTAGGGCCACCCTGGAGGCGGTTCGGGGTGCCGAGCTCGACGCGCTGTCTGTCCGGACCAACGTCGTGCTTCCGGACCAAGGCGTGCTCACGGTGAGCGGTCGGGTCTCGCGTGTCGAGCCCTTGCGCGCCGGTGCCGAGGTCCACGCCCTGCTCACCGACGGCGCCGGTCGCGCGGTGCGCGAAGAGTCGATTCCCGCGGACCGGTTCGATGCGCGCGGCATACGGTGGGAGCGGCTGCCCGTCGAGCTCTGGTGGCCCAACGGCGAAGGCGGGCAGCCGCTCTACCGGCTGACGATCCGCATGACGGATGGAGCAGGCGGAGAGCTCGACCGCGATGAGCGCACGGTGGGTTTCCGCAGCGTGGAATGGTTGCCCTGCGAGGGCGCCCCGGCGGATGCCAGGCCGTGGATCTGCTCGGTGAATGGTCGGCCCGTCTTTTTGCAGGGCGTCAACTGGACCCCGATCCGGCCCACCTATGCGGACGTCACCCCGGACGAGGTCCGAGAGCGTGTGACGCTCTACCGGGATCTCGGGTGCAATATCCTTCGCGTCTGGGGCGGTGCGACGCTCGAGACCGAAGCTTTCTACGGCGTGTGCGACGAGCTGGGATTGCTCGTCTGGCAGGAGTTTCCGCTGAGTTCCTCCGGTTTCGACAACTGGCCGCCGGAGGATGCTCGCGCGATCGAGGAGATGCGGTCGATCGCGGAGAGCTACGTCGCGCGACGGGCGCACCATACGTCGCTCATTATCTGGTGCGGCGGGAATGAGCTGCAGGGTGCTCCGGACGGCGGGAAGGAGGGGATCGGCAAGCCGATCGACGAGTCGCACCCGATGATCGAGGCGCTTGCCGGCGTCGTCGCACGGGATGATCCGGCGCGTCGGTTTCTGCCCACCTCCTCGAGCGGGCCCCGGTTCGGCGCCGAGCCGGGCGAGTTCGGCCTTGGGCTGCATCACGACGTCCACGGTCCCTGGCAGCTGCCCGAAGCGACAATCGCCGGAGCCGAGGCGTACTGGGCCGGTGATGACGCGTTGTTCCGGAGCGAGGTCGGTGTGGCGGGAGCGAGTCCGGTCGACGTTATCGAGGAGTATGCCGGAGATCTTCCGGTGATGCCGGCGTCGTCAGAGAATCCGCTGTGGCGGCGCACCTCCTGGTGGATCCAGTGGCCGGAGTTCCTCGAGGAGGTGGGCCGGGAGCCGGCGGATCTCGGGGAGTTCGTCGCCTGGAGCCAGGAGCGTCAGTCGAGGGGCCTCGTGATCGCCGCGAGAAGCTGCAAGAGCCGGTTCCCCCAGTGCGGGGGCTTCATCGTGTGGATGGGGCACGACTGTTTTCCCTGCACCGCGAACACCGCAATCGTCGACTTTCACGGCCGACCCAAACCCGCGGCGCTGGCGCTCCGGGAGGTGTTCAGCGCTCGAGCTGGGACTCCCAGCGCTCGTTGAACACGAAATAGTCGGTCGCATTCGCGCCCGCACGCGCGACTTCGTGCTCGGCGGCGTGCAGCTGCGGATCGTCGATCTGGATGATCGGCACCAGGCCGACGTCGTTCTCCAGCGCCGCCCTTGCCCGCGCGCACTCGATGCCCACGACCTCCACGGCAAGCCCGTCGCGGATCGACGGGGCCGTTGGCCGGGCGGCGAGCCCGCCGTAGCCGAGGGCGCCGAGGAGCGCTGCGGTGAAGGCTCGCCCGGCGCCCGCACTATCGTCCGTCCCGCGCGCATCCCCGGCCGTGTCTCCCGGGAGGAGCGCCTCCGCGAGCGCCGCCACCTCGTGGTTGAGCGCGGCGATTCCCGGCGCGTGCGGATAGATGCGGTAGATCATCGGCGAGACGACGTCCATGATGCGCGCGAGGTCGGCGTAGCACTGACCTACGAGCGGCGCGAGTGACGGGGTGAAGACGTAGGCGCCGCACCTCTTGCCGGCCGCGTGTACGATCTGCGCGATTGCGGCGAAGTGTTCGGTGACGTGTGCCCGGCGGAAGCGCAGCCATTCGAGGACGCCCGGGTGGTCGAGGAGCGCCTCGACGAGGCGGGCGACCGGGACCGTTGCGCCGGGGTGCAGCGCGGCTGCGGGCGCAGGCTGCCGTGACGAGGCGAGCTTTCGGATCGTCGCCCGCAACCGGGGCAGATCGCGCTGCATGAGGTCGATGTCCATCCCGAGCTCGCCCGCGCGTGCGCGCGCATGGGCTGAGAAGTCGGTGAAGAACGCTTCTCCGCTCGCCGGCGATGCGAAGCGGCACCCGTCGATCAGGATGCCCGTCACCCCGTCCGCCCGGGCCATCCGTCGGTACGCTTCGAGCGACGCCTCGCGCACCTCGGAGGCGCAGGGAGAGGCAGAGTTGAACCAGACGTGGGCTCTGCCGTCAATGCCCACCGCCTTGATCGCGTCGTCGTCGCGGATCAGCGGAAACCCGGAGCCGCAGAGCCACGCCTCCATGCCTGCGTCG
>SLST01000441.1 GCA_007130265.1 Spirochaetales bacterium | reverse complement strand
GCCGTTCAGGAAGAAGGGCGAATGGGTCGTGGCAAGAAGCTGCGATCGCGCGGCCGCAGTCCGGCATTCCTCGGCGAGCTCCGGGAGCAGACGGGGGTGAAGGAAGTTCTCCGGCTCCTCGATACCGATGAACTCGGGAGGGGCAGGGTCGTGCAATACCGTCATATAGGCAAGCAGCTTCAGCGTTCCATCTGAGGCGAAACGAGAGAGTACCGGCTGCGGGAACGGCGCGTCCTTGATCTGAAGCAAGAGCCTGCCGTCGGGCATCGTCTCCGCCAGCACCTTCTCCAACCGGGGCACCCGGCGCTTCAGAATGGCAAACAACCGCTCGAGCCGGTCCGGATGCTGCTCCTTGAGATACTGAATGACGTTGGCGAGGTTATCGCCGGTCTTGCTCAACCGTTCCTGGGGGCCTGCCTCCGGTTGTCCCCGCGCGTCGTCGATCGAAAGATAGGAGACATACCAGTCCGTGATGAACTCGCGAAGCGCCGCCACACGCGGGTGTTCCTCCAATTGCCCAAGAGTGCTGACGGCCAGCAGATCGGGGGAACGTAGTGGCTGATCGATGCGCCTGTCGCTGATGTCCGGCTCCTCGCCACTGATCACCTGGCCCTTTCCGTCTCGGTAATCCAGGAATCGAAACGGTTTGCCCTTCGCGGCTCGTCGCCAGTGCAGCCACTCAGCCGTCACCGCCGGCCCGCGCGGGCCTTCGTTTATCGCCAGGTGGTAGGTGATGACGGGCTGTCCCGGTTTCTCGCGGTACTTGATCTCGATCGTTACCGGGCCGTCCTCCCCGCGAGTTCGGAGTTCCTTCGCCTTGCCCCGCCGGTCCCATGCATGGCGCAACCCGTACTGAAAACACTCGGACAAGAAGCTGAAGACGTCGAACAGCGTCGACTTGCCACTGCCGTTCGGTCCCAGCAGCACGGTGAGCGGCGTGACTTCCCTCAACTCAATACTGCGCAAGGCACGGTAGTTTTCAACGCGGACGTACTCTATACGAGCCGGTCCGGGTGTCCTGGTCGTTTGAGGTTGTGCAGCTGTTCCAGACATCGAAAAAACTCCTCCGAGGCCGCATGCTCCTCACATCAATCGGAACCGCCTGAGTATACACTGGATCCGGCACATGCGGTAATGCCGCACACAAAGCGATCGCGTTCAGTCGACTGCGGTTCTGTCAGCGATCACTGGCGGGGAACAACTCAGAACTCTGCGCCAACGGTTGATCCCTTCCACTTCCATGACACCATGCGCCATCCACCGCGGCCCAGCTCGCTCCCCCGTATCAGGAGACCGAGATGTCATCCCAGTTTCGGCACACCGAGGCCCCACCCAACGTCATCGTCGTCCTGACCGATTTCCGCGTCGTCCCAATGTCCACGCCCACACGATCGCAGCTGCTCACCGGGCGAGGCGCCCTCGCCAACGGCGCCATGTTCTATCTCACGGAGCGCGCGCGATTGACCGCGTCGGGGTATCCCTGCGAAGATGGGAAAATCGAACCGGTCGGACCTCCCGAATCAAATCGGTACAGACGGGTCCGACCATCGGTGGAGGCGAGCGAGCCGATGAAGCGATCCATACTGATCTGTGCATCGCTGGTGTTCTCAATCACCGGCGCGCTGATGGCACAGCCGGCCGCCGGTGCCGAGCTCACGAACCCGACGACGATGCTCAGCCTCAACTCGCGAATGGCCCGCGACACTCCGGAGCAGATTCATCCGGAGCTCGCCGACATGCTCGGGCACCTCGTCAGTTCCGGGAACAGCAGCCAGGAGGCGTTCTTCCGCGCGGAGAACGTCCCGTCGAGATTTCGGGATTCGGACCGGATCCGGTATTGGGACGACGAGCTGATCGATCGGTGGGCTCGGTTCCTGATCAGCAACCGGATCGAGCTCGTTCCGTCGGTGAACATGTACGAACCGGTCCACGACCAGATCGCCGGGTGGCGCCGTTTCGTCGACAAGGGGGTGACGATCAACCGCATCCTGTTCGGCGGCGAGTACTATCTGCGGCAGTGGTTCGACGGAAGACCGGGGAACGGAATGATGGGTCAGGTGCGCATCGACCGGACCCTCGATCGCAGGTTTCCGCCGGACAGCGACGTTCGCTACTACGTCGACATGCTCGATGAGTTCCTGCCGGCGTTTCGAGAGGCCTTCCCCGACGCGGCGCTCTACATCGTCGCGTGCACGATCCGGGAGGGAGGCGGTCCGTACCAGGAGTATCGCCGCTTCTGGCGTGACCGCGTGGTCGCCTACGCCCGGGAGAATCCGCACCTGGTAGACGGGTTCCGTTTTCACATCTACGTCGGTCAGCACGAGATGGTACTCGACCGTGAAGAACAGATCGAACGGCTGGAAAGCGTGGAGGCGCAGATCGCTTCCCTGTTGCTTCCGATCTACGTCGCAGAGGGCGGTCAGCGCGACGCGTACTGGAACGACGCGGGACTCGACCGCCTTCAAACCTATGTGGAAACGATCGGGACCCACCTCCGCTCACGCAACGACGGCAGTATCCAGGGCTTTCACGTCGCATTCGGCACCTGGTCGCACCATCGGTTTCCCTTCGGCCATCCGTACGCGCTGGCCACAACAGAAGATCAGATGCACCACTACTTCTCCCATCGCTACCAGGCAGGATCCGACAGAGTTGTGCTGACTCCTATCGGCGAGTGGTTCGTGCAGCACTGGCGCACGCGATAGCCTCGCGCGCAGTAGCGCGATGACACTCAGCCGCATAGAATCGCCTCATGGGCCGTGCTCGTGTCACCGTGCTCTCCGTACTCACGCTCGCGATCGCCGCTACCGTCCTTTTGGTCAGTTGGCGTTCCGCGTGGAGCGAACCATTCTACGCCACGACTACGTACAGGCTCGGATTCCCGAATGGTTCGCGCCGCTCGAGGATCCGGTCAACCATGACGACTTCGTCACCGCTATGATGTCTGAGATACGTCGGGCGCTCAAGTGGAGCATCCCGCCGCCGATGCTGCCCGTTGTGTACGAGGCCGCGCGAGGCAACTTCACGCACGACTGGCTCGTTGCCTTCGTGCGCCGCGCGCGCGGCTCTCCCCGAAGCGCAGGCGAGCGCGATCGCGGCCGACCTTGATCGCGCACCAGTTTCGACCGACCTCTGGGCCGGGATCGACGAAGAGGCGCGGCCGGCGATGGTCGCATCGGGTGCAGGCATCGCGGTGGGCGGGTTCCTGATGCTCGGCTTCGTCAGCGCGTACCGGCTCACCGTCGCAGCGTACGCGGCCCGGGCCGTGAGAGTCGCCGTTCCGGGGCAGCCCGGATGGATTGAACCGCCGGTCGCCGCGATGAAGGATCGTAGTCGCGGTACAAGGAGAGAGCATGGAACGGATAGCATTCGGTCGACGCCTGGGGGCGTTTTTCATCGACACGCTCATCGTGTCGTTCCTGATCGCCGGAGGTCTCACCGCGTACGGGGTGATCGGCGGTACGCGGCTCGCGCTCGAGGCTCAGCGGGCGCTCGGGGTCGACGTGTCGCTCGT
>SLST01000088.1 GCA_007130265.1 Spirochaetales bacterium | reverse complement strand
TCAGGAACAACGATATGTGCCACGAAAGCCCCTCGGGCATTATCCGCGGGGGGATCGCAACTGTAAAGGAGGGCGACACTGCTGCCGCGCGCTGGGGCTTGGATTCCCGTCCCCGGAAGGAGTACCTTCTTCGGTGAATGATGCATCGTTTCGGCCGGCTCGTGATCGCGACATGTGCGTTGCTTCTCCTCGCTGTGCCCCGGATATCCGGCGCGCAGGATGACCTGGTCGTCGTAACCGGCGAGCAGAAGGAGGACGGTCTGGTGGTCGTGCGGGCGTCGAGCTCTCACATCATCCCGGTCTACCTCAGCGTCGATCTGGCTCGGCTCATCAACATGGAAGCCGACGCGCCGACGCCGTTCGGCGTCGAGCTGGCTCCCGGTGCGCACGGCGTGGAATTGTTCCGCCTGCGCCCCACGAGCACGAGCGGCCGGATCGGGTACACGCTCTCGTACCGGTACGCCCGCGGGAATCCTCACACCGCCGACCATGACGACGACCACCTCTACCTCGTCCCGTACGCCCACGGCGACAAGCGGCGCGTATCTCAAGGCTATCGCGGAGTCTTCTCGCATTACGGCGAGAACGAGTACGCGATCGACTTCGAGATGCCTGAGGGCACGGAGGTCTTCGCGGCCCGCGACGGGATCGTCGCGGAGGTGAAGGAGGACTCCCGCGTGGGAGGGCCGGCGCGAAGTTACCGCGGCGATGCCAACTACGTGCTCATCATGCACGACGACGGCAGCTTCGCCAACTACGCGCACCTGCGGTACGACGGAGCGGCTGTGGCACCGGGCGACCAGGTGAGGGCCGGAGATCTGATCGGGTACAGCGGAAACACCGGCCGCTCCTCCGGGCCTCATCTGCATTTCGATGTGCGAGTCCCGCTGCTCGACGGCACGATGCAGTCGATCCCCTTTCTCTTCAGGGGAGTCGACGACGAGCCGGTCGAGCCCCGCGAGAACCAGTTCTACTACGCGCATCATCCCGGCGCACCGCCGTTTGAGGAGGTGTACGGCGAGTCGATCACGATGGCCGACTTCGCCGACTACGCTGAAAGGTTCACCGACGGATCGCGGATAGACGTCCGAGTCGAGCAGATCGACCTGACCTTCCTTGTCTTCGTCCAGAACGGACTTGATCGGGAGGCCGACGTCGAGATCAGCTTCCAGCTTCGCGGACTCCAGTCCGACGCAGGCCGCGTGGTTCAGCTCACGGTTCCCGCCGAGACCGAGGTCCTCGCGACTATTCTCCGCCTCGTCTCCGGCGCGGCGACGATCCAGTACGGTTTCACCGTTCGGTACCGGTAGTGGCGGCGAGCATGGGCATCACCAACAGAGACATCGCGACCGGATCGGCGTTTCTCTCGATGCTCTTCCTCGGAGTCGGAGTGGCCATCGTCGGCGCAACCGCCCAGGCGGTCGGGCTCACCGCGTCGCAGATCGGATACCTGATCGCCGCTCAGAACGTCGGGTTCGGAATCGCGGTCGTCGTCGGTGGCGCCTTGTCGGATCTCTACCCCAAACCGGCGATCCTCGCGGTGGGTCTGGTGGCGCTGGGCGCCTCGTTCGGCCTCCTCTACCGGAGCGACAGCTTCGCGATGAACCTTGGCGTGATGCTCCTGATGGGAGGGGGTATGGGCGCCGTTGAGGCGGTCACCGACGCGATGCTGCTCGACATGCACACCCGCAACGAGAGCCGATACGTCACGGTGAACCATTTCTTCGTGTCGTTCGGGATGGTGGGCATTACGATCTACCTGATGGTGCTCGAGCTCAACTGGAGCGTATCGCTCACCCAGGTGGCGGTTGCGCTCGCTGCGCTCGTTGCCCTCGTCGTCTTCCTCAGACCACCGGGGCATCGCGCCGTCTCCAGTGGAGGGCAGATCGTGCGTGAGCTGACCGCCGACACCGGAATCCTGCTCCTCTTTCTTGCGGGCGCCGGGGCCATCGGGCTCGGAGCGGGGGCGACGGGCGTCATCACCACCTACGCAACGCAGGTGCGGCGCATCGGCGCTGAGTCGGCGCAGGTCGCGCTCGCCTTCTTTCTCGTTGGGATGGCCGCCGGGCGCATGCTGATCGGCCTGCTGCCGCGGCACAACCATCCGGCGAGGATCGCGATTGGCGCGGCGACGGGCGCCCTGACAGCCAGCGTGCTCGTGTTTCTCGTGCCCATGCCTGCGTTCCTGCTCACCGCTCTCGCCTGCGCCATGGGGCTCTGCGTCGCGCCCCTGCTTCCTCTGACCATCGCGAATGCGGGGCTGCGGTACCGACACGTAGCGGGAAGTGCCATGGGTATGGTCAAGCTCGCCATCCCCGTTGGCGGTATCGTGTTCCCGGGTCTGCTCGGCCTCCTCAGCGACCTGGTCTCGTTCGAGGCGGCACTCTACCTCCTGCCTCTCTCCGCGCTGCTCTTCCTCGTCGCGACCGGGATTGGCGAGTACCGACGGAACACTGCATGAACGGACCATCTCGTCGAGTCATCACCGTGTCGCGCATCCTCCTCGTCGCCACAGTCGTCGCCGTAACGACTCTCTCGCTCGCGCCCATAGGGATCGATGGGCCAGAGGGTACGGACAAGCTCGGCCACTTCGCCGCCTATACAGCTCTCTCGTTCTTTGCCGTCTTCTCGTTACGGCCGGGCGGGGATCTGTTGAAGCGATCGGTGACCGTCATCCTGCTCGCTGCCTCCTACGGCGTCCTCATGGAGATCATCCAGCACTTCGTCGGCAGAGACTTCGATCTGCTCGATATGGCGGCGAACACCACGGGCGCCGCGATAGGAACGGCGGTAGGGATGGGCCTGCGACATCTCGTCCTTGGGGCGAAGAAGGCTCGATAGCCCCCTTGCGTGAGAATACCAGCGTGGTATGCTTGAGATGCAGGAGGCGCAAGAACCACGATGAAAACATTGCCACTCGGACACAGCGGCATCGACGTCAGCGAGCTCTGCCTGGGCATTCTGCCGTTCGGCACGAAGGTCGACCGCGAGACATGCTTCGCGATCCTCGACGCCTACTACGAAGCCGGCGGACGGTTTATTGACACCGCGAACAACTACTCCAAATGGCACGCCGGCGGCGTGGGCACGGAGAGTGAGACGGTGCTCGGCGAGTGGATGCGAGCGCGCGGAAACCGCGACGAGCTGGTGATCGCGACGAAGGTAGGATTCAACCGTGACGACATAGGCCCAAGCCTCTCGCAAGAGACGATCGAGAAGGAGTCGGCGGGAAGCCTCAAGCGGCTTCAGACCGATTGGGTCGACCTCTACTACGCGCACGCGGACATCCGAGCCGATCCGCTCGAGGAGACGCTCGGCGCGTTCAACAAGCTCGTCGTATCTGGCGCGGCCCGCGCGATCGGGTGCTCGAACTACCTGGCCTGGAGGATCGCGGAGGCGCGCGATCTCAGCAAGAGCCGCGGATGGGCCTCGTACTGCTGCGTTCAGCAGCGCCACACGTATCTGCGGCCACGGCCGGGAGCGAGTTTCGGCCCGCAGCGGAGCTCGAACGAGGATCTGCTCGACTACTGCCGCGAGCACGAGGACTTTCGGCTGCTCGCGTACAGCCCGCTGCTGAACGGCGCCTACACGCGCTCCGACCGCGAGGTTCCCGCCCAGTACACAGGAGCGCAGACCGACGAGCGGCTCGCCACACTGCGGCGAATCGCGTCAGACGTCCGCGCGACGGCGAACCAGGTCGTCTATGCGTGGATGCTCGCCGGCAGCCCGCAGACGATCCCGCTGACTGCTCCCACGACACTCGAGCAGCTGAAGGAGAATCTGGCCGCCCTCGAGGTGAAGCTGAGTGACGAGCAGGTCGCTGAACTGACGGCCGCGGGGAATCCTTAGTCCGGTCGCTCCTGATCGTGCGGTGCGATGCGGCCAAGACGCTTCAGATTCACGTAGGTGAACTCCGCGCCGAAGAAGATGATCTGGGCGAGAAAGTAGAGCCACAGCAGCACGATGACGAATGAACCCGCCGCCCCGAAGAGCGAGCTCACGGCGGTTCGCTGCAGGTAGACCCGAATGATCGCGTCTCCCACCTTGAAGAGCGCCGCGGTGAACAGCGACCCGGGAAGCACGTCGAGCCAGCGCAACCGATGAGACGGGACGACACGGTAAAGAATCATGAAGAAGGCTGTGGCGATGAGGAAGGAGGAGACGTGAGTCGTCACGACCTCGAACCGGGCGAACGCGGGAAGGATGTCGATGAGGTTCTCCCGGAGAGCCCCGAGGAACGGACTCAGGAAGAGCAGAAGCAGGATCCCGAAGAGGATCGCCATCGTCACGGCAATCGTCACGGCTTTCGCGAGGAGCTCGGCCAGAAACCCGCGTCGGCCCGGAGGCAGATCCTGGTTGAAGATGCGATTCAACGCGCCGCGCAGGCACATCAGTCCGCGTGAGGCGCCGTAGATTACGGCGAATATGCCGATACCGGTCGTCGCATAGCGAGTACCGGTCCTGCCGGCCGTGAAGATGATCGATCTGACGAAGGCGACGACCTCTGGTCCCAGGGCGCCCTGAAGGAACTCGGCGAGGTCGGCGTCCCACCGGGCGTCGCCGAACACGTACCCCGCGATGCCCACAAGCAGGATGGAAATGGGTGCGAGCGAGAGCGCGGTGTAGTACGCAAGAGCCGCGCTCAGTCGCGCAGCGCCGTCCTTGTCCCACTCAACATAGGCATCCCAGAGCGTGGTGCCTACGATCTTCAGCCAGGTCAGCATCTTGTCGCGAAGCATCGGCCAAGACACTATCCAGACTCCGAACTGAGGTCAACCGGCCCAACCATCAGAACACAAGCCTTACGCAGGTTCCGTCGTTCGCGGAGACCGTCAGCTTCCACCCCTCGAGTCGGGCGATCGACGTCATCAGCGTCATCCCGAACCCTCCGTTTCGTCGCTCCTTTGACAGGCCCACGCCGTTGTCGCGAACCTCGAGGAGCCGGTCTCCCTCATCGGACCGCGCCACTACGGTGATTCGGGGGCTCTTCACCCCCGGAAACGCGTGCTTCAGCGCATTGGTGAGTGCCTCGTTGAGAATGAGACCGCAGTGGATCAGCTCACTTCGCGACAGCGGCACGTTCTCGATGCTGGTCTCAAACGACACTGTCTTGCCGTCCACCGCGTAGCTGTCACGCGCGCCCTGGATGAGTCCGTCCAGATAGTGCAGAAACGAACCGTCTCCATCCGGCTCGTAGACACGATCGTGCAGCAGGCTTATCGTTCGAATCCGCGTGGAGAGGTCCTGCAGAATCGAGGAGGCAGCGGGATCCCGAGACGCTCCGCGCTCGAGCGCGACGAGACTCTCCACCAGCTGAAGGTCGTTCTTCGCGTGGTGGTGCGACTCGCGCAACAACAGACCGCGCTCCTCGAGCGCTGCGAGTGCCTCGTCGCGGGAGCGGCTGATCTCGGCGAGCCTCCGGTGCAGCATGATGAGGCCGGAAATCATGACGATAGAAATAACCAGCGCAACAGACTCCGGCACTACTGATACGGACGGAGCGATACGCCCGCTCATGAGCTGGACAAAGGAGAACGCCCGGCGAACCGCCATCAGGACGATCGCGGTCGCAATCAGCGCTGCGGGTATCCGGAAGGCACCCATGCGGGCGACCAGCAACGCAACGACAGCTGCCCCGAACTGCAGGATCACGGAAACGGCCAGGACGCTCAGGACGAATGCGCTCACGGGACTCTCCGGCTGCAGTGTAACCCGGAATCTGCGAAAACGCCACACGCATGCGCTCGGGCGGGCTGAGTCTGCGGCTCGAACTGCAGCCGGCCGTCTCTGCGCAAGCCGTCGAGCCGGCGTGGACTCCGAACCGCCCGGCGTATTATTATGCAGTCACTCAAGAATATGCTCCGGAGGTAGTATTGACCCCTCGACACCGTTTCCTGGCCGTGCTGACCCTGCCGATCCTCTCGGTCGCGGTCGTCGTGTCACTCGCCTTCGGTTCGACCCGGACTGAACCCGGCACCGTAGCGGCCGTGGTCGACGAGACCTCCGAGCCCGAGACCGTAGCGGGACCCCGGGTCGTCCCGCTTCAGGGGCCGTGGGTCGTCGCGATCCAACCGGGCCACTGGCGAATTGGCGAGCTGCCGGATGAGCACGCGCGAAGAAGAGCGAACGTGGGCGCTTCGCACGGGGGAGTGCGCGAGGTCGACATCAACGTGGCTGTCACTGAGGCGCTGGTACCGCTCCTGGAGAACGAAGGATGGGACATCCAGATGATCCCCGCCACGGTGCCGCCGGGGCTGCGGGCGGACGCCCTTCTGTCCATCCACGCCGACTGGGGGGCTGACCCGAACCGCAACGGGTGGAAACTCGCCGCGCCGTGGCGACCGAGCCCGGCAGCAAGCAGCCTCGCTCAGGCGCTTCGCGAGTCCTTCGGCGCCGAACCCGGTCTGCGGGAAGATCGTAACGGTATCACCGTGGGGATGCGCGGCTACTTCGGCTTCGCCTCGCACCGGTTCCACTACGCATCGAGCCCGTATACCCCCGCCGTTCTCGTCGAGCTCGGATTTCTCACGAACGACGTTGAACGCGCCCGCATGGTTGAAGACCCCGACTTCTACGCCGCAGTCATCCACCGCGGGCTCGTTTCCTACTTCGCAGGCCGGGATCGTCTGGAGACTGCGAGCCTCATTCCGCGCATCTTCGAAATCAAGACCGTCGGGCACGAAGGCGCGGCGGTCCGGCGATCCACCACCCCGGACAGCGGCGTAATCCGTCATCTCGAGGCGGGGGAAATCGTCCGCCCGGTCGACGAGGTCGGTGGCTGGTACGAGGTCCGCATACGCACGCCGGCGCTCACCGGATGGGTACGGGCGGCCGACCTCGTCCCCTTCGCGACCGGGACCGCCGGCGATCCGGCTCCCGGCGAGACCGGCAGGATGCCGGGCGGCGGAACCGAACCCGCCGGAGGCGACTCTTCGTAGGGCGAAGCCACCCCGCCGGTAATCTGGTATCATGCAGACATGAATACATCGCTCCCTGTTCGACCCTTTGGTTCCACCCCTGAACGCACCACCGCGATCGGCCTTGGCGGCGCGGTCCTCGCCAACAGCTCGCACCGCGACGGCGTCGCGACGGTTCGCCGCGCGCTCGAGCTCGGGGTGAAGTACTTTGACACCTCGCCGGGATACTGCGCCAACGAGTCCCAGCTGATGATGGGCGAAGGGCTTGCCGATGCTCCTGACGACATCATGGTGGCGACGAAGATAGGCTACTTCGACACGCCGACCGGGTTCCGCTCTGAAAACGGGATCAAGCGGCAGATCGAAGATAACCTCAAGCGCCTGCGTCGCGACTCGGTGGATGTCCTGCAGGTGCATGAGGCGAACTGGGCGAGCTGGTGGGACGAGCACGCTGAGAACCGGACGGCTCAGATCAGTTCCGACACCGGGTACGAGTTCGCCGACGCACCGGCCATGCGGGTGTTGCGGTGGGCGAGAGAGCAAGGCCTGTGCCGCTACATCGGCATCACCGGCAACGTCTCGCACCAGATGACGCGAATCCTCGCCGATGTGGATGTGGACACCTTCCTCGTCGCCTACAGCTACGATCTCGTCGTCCGCTCTGCGGAAGCCGACGCGATGCCGCTTGCCCGCACCAAGGATGTCGTCCTCATCCTCGGGGCGATCTTCTACGGCGGCAGGCTCGTCGCGCCCCATCCCGAGTGGCTCGCTTCGCCTCCGGAGTGGATGACCACCGACCTGCGTGACCGGTTTGAACGCCTCTACGGAATTCAGAGAGAGTCGGGCATCCCGCTCGTGGAGATGGCGATGCGGTTCGCTCTCGCGCAGCGAGACGCCTCCGTGGTGCTCGTCGGATGCGCGCGACCGGGCGAGATCGAACAGCTCGTGGAAGCGACTCTCGCCGGCGAGCTCCCGAGCGACGTCGCGCGCGAGGTCGCCACGCTCGGCCTGCGCCCGGAAGCGTGAGGCGTGGGCACACAGTCATTCAGCGGCGTCGACGGGACGTACACGAACCGTGCCCGAGCTCGACATGCGTACGCTCACGTGCACGCAGATCGCCGACCTGCAGGAGGCGCTCGGGACCGAAGGCGAGATGATGACGCACTTCGAGGAGTGCTACTCGAGCTTCGGCCGGCTCGTCGTGTGCAGCAACGAGTACCACGAGTCCGACTGGGCGGGCGGCGGCAGCCAGGGTCGCCTGGCCGAATGGGACGGCGCGAGGTGGACGGTGCTTGAGGAGAAGCCGTTCACGTGTGTCAGCGGACGGCACGACTTTGGCGGCACGATCTTCGCGACCGGGTGGAACCAGGCGTCGGCCATCATGAAGGTCTTCGCGGCGGCTAACGAAGAGTGGACCACCTACCGCCTGCCGAAGGCGAGCCACTGCTTCGACCACAAGTGGCAGACGAGTGGCCGCGCATCCGTGAGACCGAGCACGAGCGCTTCCTCATGGACCACCACGGCCTCTTCTACGAGCTCTCGCCGTGGGCGCGTACGGCAACCGCGTCTGGGGAGTCCGCCCTGTCAGCACTCACCTCCGCGTCCTCGGCGGCTTCTGCAGCGACCGCGGGATGCTCGTGATGGGCGCGGACAACGCCTCGCCGAATGAGGCCACGGTGGGAGACGCCGGTCACCGCCGGCGCGCCAAGCGACCCGTACCTGATGACCGGCTTCGACAAGAAGTGCCTTCACATCCGCCACGATGCCGGCCGCGCGGTGCGCTTTCACGTCGATCTCGACCTCATGGGCCACGGCGCCTTCGAGCGCTATGCGACCGTTGAGAGCGACCGCTACGCGGTCCACGTCTTCCCGGAAGGTCTCAGCGCGCACTGGCTGCGCGCCGTGCCGGACGAGACATGCACCGTAACGTCTCAACTACATTACACGTAGCGGGCGACGGCTCCTGGGCCGTCTCAAGGAGGACGATCGGTCGAGGCTCGTGAGCTCCATGCGCCGGCGCGTGTGGTCGTAGGGTTCCGCGCACCGGGCCGTGTTGTCTGCTGAGACGACTCAGGGTCCGGCTGCGGCAGCTTGTTCCCCACCGCCATGGAGACCCGGTACGACTCCTCGCGAGAGAGCTCGACCTCGGCGGCTGCATCGTCGTCGCGATCGTGACGCTCAGCTGCAGCTGATTCGCGACGATAGGCTGGTTCACCGACTTCTTCAGGAGCTCGATCTGCATGGGGCTCTGGTTCGACACGCCAGAGTGCCGGACCTTGCCGGCGGAGTGGAGCGCGTCGAACCCATCGGCGACTCGCTCGGGCTCCACGACCGCGTCGGCAAAGATCTCCTCGCTCCTCCCACCCTCCGTAGATGTCCGCGTGGTCGAGGAAGAGAGCGCCGAGATCGCCGTCTTCACGAAAACTTCGGCACGCGGCCTCCGGATTCCCTGCAGTCTTATGTTACCCAGCGCACATACGTTCGGTCGACTTCCGCATAGCCTGTACCCTGTAGAACGGGAATGGCGGAGGAGGACTCGCATGCAGAAAGAGACGGAGAATACTATCAGGAAGACGGAGGGAGGTACGGTTTGGAGGCCTATCCTCTCAGACGGCAAGAGGAGGAGGCGCACGCAGGGGATCTACTCTCAACGCGAGCTGCGCGAGCTGATCGTCTACGAGCGTGCTCGAGCAGACCGTGCAGGGCACGAGCTGACGGTCGTGCTGTGCGAGCTGAACGGTCACGCCAGCTCGCACAGATTCGTCACCGAGGCGGTTCACGTCCTATCGCGTTCCATCCGGCATACCGATCATCTTGGCTGGTACGACCGCGGGGCTCTGGGCATCATTCTCCCGCTGACGAGCCACGTCGGTGCAAGGCAACTCGTCGAGTCACTCATGCAGATGCCTGACAACGGACACAGAAACGTTGTTCGGGAGCTCGACATGTCAATCCACTCGTGCCCGGACGAGTAGCTCGATTCCCATGAGGATCAAGGGACGGCTCCCGGCGACTCGTAATCCGTGAGCAACGATGGCGGGCTCTCCTTCATCCGTCCCGCAAACGGAAGCGCGATCGATCTCGCGCGACTTCACTCGCAGCCTGCACTCCGTATCGTGATCATCTGCGGGTCCGGTTCTCCTGCGCCGTATACGGGTTGGCCTCGCACACCGATAGTTCACCCTCCTCGAGTCCGCTGCCACACGCACGAATGATCGACGGGATGAAGCGTTGGCTGAACCTGCGCTGGGCAGAGAGCTCGGTGTACGAGCAGAAGAGATTTCCGGACTCCGCATGAGCGGTGCTGCGTCTGAGGATTCCTCTCAGTTTCTGTCGTGGCGAAGCACGCGCTTCGCGACAGGGATCTGGATCACTGCGGTACGCCGCTCGCTGAGCCGCAGGTGTGGCGGTCACCCGAAACTCGGCACAGCAGCCTCGGTCTCCCTGCAGTCTTGTGTTATCCACCGCACATACTCCGAGTCGGCGTTTGCATAGCTTTTGAACCAGCAGGAGAGGAATGGCGGCGTAGCCGCGCAGGCCTGCATTCGGCACTCGGAGGAGGACTCGTATGAACAAGGATCAGTTCAAGGGGCAGAAGAAGAAAGTTGAGGGGCAGCTTGAGGAATCGGCCGGCGAGATCGTTGATGACAAGGAGATGGAGAGAAGCGGCAAACGTAAGAAAGCCATCGGGAAGGCTCAATCCCGGTACGGAGACGCGAAGTCGGACATCAAGAAATCGAAGTGACCGACGCGGATGGGGAGTCACCCATTTTCGTCCAGATAGTACACAGGAGGAAGTATGAAGACTATGAGAAGGACCTTGACCACTCTGGGGCTCATCGGTCTGCTCGCCGCAACGATCGTCGGGTGTGACCTGTTCAGGTCCACCGACCTCATCGTGGGCGACTGGCAGCTGGTGTCGGAAAACGGCGTCACGCCGGTCCTCGTGAGCGAAGTGCGGTTCACCGAGGATACGTACACCGCATGGACAGCGGGGGTAGAGACACACTCGGGAACGTGGACGAAGAGCGGCGGTACCTACACTCTCACGGGGACGTTCTTCGGTTTTGCGAGCAGCGGATCATTCACGCCAACTTTCAGCAACTCGAACAACACGCTGACCTACTCGAACGAGACCGACGACCTCTACGTCTACAACCGAAAGTAGGAGCTGCGCGCGATGCGTACCGATGCAATCAGGCTTACCCAGAAGCAGCAGGCGCTGTTGAGACGCAGAGCGGTACAGCTTCGGGAGAAGGGCAAGACCAATGCTGAGGTGGCGCACATTCTGAACGTTCACAGGAAAACGGTCGCCGGCTGGTGGGCCGCGTACGGACGTATTGGGCACGCGCTGTTCGAACCCGGCAAGCGGGGACGGCGCGTGGGGGCCCAGCGGCGATTGACGGCCGTGCACGAGCGTGATGTGCGCCGGCTGGTTAACGGAAGCATGCCGGATCAGCTGCTACTGCCGTTCGCTCTGTGGAACCGTGTCGCGGTTGGCCAGCTTATCGAACGCAGGCACGAGATCTCGCTCCCGGCTCGCACGCTGGGGGAATACCTGCGGCGATGGGGCTACTCGCCAAGAAGACCGCAGGAACGCGCCGGCGAGCGGACCGATCGAGCGATGCGGACCTGGCTTGCGGAAACGTATCCGAACATTCTCAGAGGAGCAAGGCGCAAGGGGGCGCAGCTCTTTTGGGGCGACCAGTCCGGGGTGTACGGAGAGCCGACCGTGCCTCCCGGGCATACGTCGCCTGACCACATCATCGTGGTCCGGCAGACAGCCACGATGACGATCATGCGCGCGGTCACCAACCGGGGAGCGGCTCGTTTTCTCGTCTACAAAGAAGCGTTGAGCGTCGCCCTCCTCGTGCTGTTCTGCGGGCGGCTGATCGCCTCGACGGAAGGCCGCGCGGTCTGCCTGGTCATCGACCATCTTCCGGAGCACGACACAGCGGCGTTCCGGCGGTGGACCAACGATCACCGCGACGAGTTCACGATCCACTATCTGCCCACGGTGCGCAGCTGACCGCCGATCACACGACGGTACACCGCGAAAAGGTGTATACTATTTATGTGCCGTATCCGGCAAAACTTTCATCTGACCGATCCGGGACGGTGCACAGGAGGGACGACCGATGTCGCCGATACCCGACCTGCCTACGCCTCTCTGGAATCATCTTCTCGCCGCGGTTCCTGATGTCGACCGACACCGCATCACGCCGCACCTGGAGCCGGTATGGTTGCCGCTCGGGATGGCGCTCTACGAGTCCGGGGGAAGGATGGCGAACGTCTACTTCCCCACCACGGCCATAGTTTCCCTGCTGTACGAACTCGAGAACGGCGCCTCTGCCGAGATCTCGGTGGTTGGCAGGGAGGGCATCGTGGGCATCGCGCTGTTCATGGGCGGAGACACTGTGCCGAACCGTGCGGTGGTGCAGAGCGCGGGCCACGCGTACCGGCTGCGCGGATCGTTGCTCAAACAGGAGTTCGAACGGATCGACACGGTTCATCACCTGTTGCTCCGGTACACGATGGCGCTTCTCACCCAGATGGCGCAAACAGCCGTGTGCAACCGGCATCACACGGTGGACCAGCAACTGTGCAGATGGCTTCTTCTCAGCCTTGACCGGCTGCCTTCGAACGAGCTGACCATGACCCAGGAGCTGATCGCGAATATGCTGGGAGTCCGACGCGAAGGAGTGACGACAGCCGCGGGAAAACTCCAGGACGCAGGGCTGATATCCTACCACAGAGGTCTGATTACGGTGCTCGATCGCCCCGGGCTCGAGGCGCGTGTGTGCGAGTGCTACGAGGTCGTCCGCCGGGAGTTCACGCGGCTTCTGCCGTAGTCTTCGTCGGTTCGTTCCGCTGCTCACTCCCTCGCCCGCGTCGGATCACCCGGTAAACCGTGGCGTCTTTGTGCGTCACCGCACAGAACTTGCGATCCACTCTCCCTACTATTGCAGTAGACAGGCGCCGAGTATCGTCGTCACAGCGACGCGACGCCGTTTGGGCAGGGGCGGCACCTTCCGGCTGCATCGCCCCTGATCGTTGACTGGTAGAGAGAGGAGGATTACCAGTGAGTATTTCACGGATCGTAGGTTTGGTTCTGATCGTGGCAGGTGTGGTCCTGATCATCATGGGAGTGAGCGCTTCGCGCTCCATTGCCGACTCGCTGAGCACAACGTTCACCGGGCGTTTGACGCAGGGCACACTCTGGTACTTCATCGGGGGGGGAGCTTCGGCGCTGGTCGGACTTCTGCTGGCGTTCGGTGTCGTTGGGCGTACAAGGGCATAGGTTCTCGAAAGGAGAAAGGTATGGCAAATCTGCTTCTGATCATTGGGCTCGTTCTGGTGGTGCTCTGGCTCCTCGGACTGGTCACGTCGACTACCCTTGGTGGCT
>SLST01000082.1 GCA_007130265.1 Spirochaetales bacterium | reverse complement strand
GAGTGGTTGCCGTCCTTGAAGCCGCTGCCTCGCAGCTTCGCGACTCGCAGGTAGCGCTCGTCCCGCGAGCCCATTTGCTTACGGTTGAGCTCGATCACGCTATCGGCGATCGCGAACTCCACTCGGCCAGGATCCTCAAGCGTGCCGTACTCGCCCACCCAGAAGGACGTGGCGTCATACGCTGTGAGGACCCCTGCGAGCTCGAAGACCACACGGCGCCACGACTGGACGTCGGGCATAAGATCGGCGATTGCCTTGAAGGAGTCGATCACGATGACGCTCGGCCGGTATTGCTTGAGCAATTCGAGCATAATATCGGCCAGAGAGCTCGGCTCCTTGCTCAGATCTTCGGTGAGACTCTCATAGATCACACCGCTGCCAATCATGCCGATATCGGCGAAGCTGAACTCTTGGAGGTAGGTGACTATCTTCGACAGCGGCTCCGAGAGCGTGCTCAGGTACAGCACGGGACGGTCGGCGCCGGCGTTGGCAAAGGCGATCTGTTGGGCAAGAATAGTCTTCCCACTCCCAGGGCGGCCCAGAATGATGTTGATGGAGCTTC
Source organism: Spirochaetales bacterium (assembly GCA_007130265.1). Classification (GTDB taxonomy): domain Bacteria; phylum Spirochaetota; class Spirochaetia; order DSM-27196; family SLST01; genus SLST01. The sequence continues at coordinate 2,988 of SLST01000082.1, read as the reverse complement.
TGGGGAATCCGCCGCAGAGGATGTAGTCCAGCTCTTGGTTGCCCGTGCTAATCCGTTCCATGGGCGCCTCCTTCCTCGTCTGTCCGCAGGCCGAGAAGCTTCTCCACCGATTCCACAAGGCGAATGTCGTTGAGAGGTTTACGAAGATAGGCATCGGCGCCCGCCTCCATGGCGAGCGCCTCGGCCGAGAGGATACTGAAGATCAAGACCCGAATGGAGCGAGTGCTTGGATCGGACTTCAGGGCCCGGCATACGCTCAGGCCGTCCATCTGCGGCACGAGGATTTCGGAGATGAGCAGATGGGGATGGAGCTCACGAGCCCGGGCAAGGGCCGCGATCCCGTTGTCCACGAACTCCACCTCGTAGCCGGCTTCCTCGAGGAAGTACTGCTCGAGCTTGCGGAGGTGGGGATCTCGCTCTACGACAACGATGAGAATCTTGCCCCCTTTCTGCTTACTGTCCGCGTTCATCCAAGGCTCCTGGAGGCCAACTCCCGGGGTACAGCAAATTCTGTCGCAATAGCTCCGGAGAAGACTACGCATAATTCCGGGTGTTGCCCAGATTTCTTCCTAGTCGCTCCGCTGTATGAACTCTTCGGACCTGGTGCGAGCCCCGCTCTCCACCCCATGTTCGTCGCTCCGGACGTCCTCCGGCCCGGAGCGTGACGGCTCACGCAAGCGCTTCTACCAACCCCCCGTAATCGCTGTCGAATATTGGACGGATGTTTGAAATGGCAGCATCGGGCGCACCTCCTTCCGCCATTGCAAGCTGGTTCAACGCAAAGTGGGATGGTGATCGTCGCCTCCTCGATGGCCGACAACCATGGAGCGCCAGTTATATGAGTCGCTGCAAAGCAGTGGCACTTCATGACTGTTGCCTGGGAAGCATTGTTGCCCGCTCTGGGCAACTCTAGGCGCTAGGCAACGTACGTTGTCTGGAAGCACTTGTTGCCCTATCGGGACAACAGGCCATAATAGGCAACGATGTCTGCATTGGACAACATCCGTTCTCGGCTACCATCTGGTTGGCGGCTTAGCATCCGACCCGCCAGAACAGGCACTCATCGGCGGGCACGCATCGTGGCACCCGACGGGCGCGCCCGTGATCTGACCGTCCTGGAGCGACGCGACATCGATCCACGGACCGCGATGCAACTTTTTGCCAAGAATGGCGGCGGCATCCCAGACATCTTGGCCGCACGATACCTGAGCCCAGAGGTCCGTAGACGGCTCATAGAGACAGGAGTCGGCTTCGTGGACACGACCGGCAACGTTCGGCTGGTACTCTCCGAACCTGGTCTCTTCATCGATGCCCAGGGAGCGGATCGCGATCCGAGCCCAAGGAGACGTCCCTCCCGCACCCTTGCGGGCGCCAAGGCTGGGCGTGTGGTTCGTGCTCTTTGTGAGCGAAAAGGAACCTGGGGAGTGCGCGAGCTGGCAGAGGCCACAGGGGTCGACGCCGGGTACGTCTCACGCCTACTCAAGTTCCTCGATCGCGAGGCTCTCGTTGATCGCGGCCCTCGCGGAAGCGTGTGTGTACCAGACTGGCCTCGCCTCATTAAACGTTGGGCCGAGTGCGCCCCTCTCACCTCACGCGGGCAAACCCTTCGCTGCATTGCGCCTCGAGGGGTGGCAGATGTGCTGGGAAAGCTAACGAAGGCGCGAGTTCCCCATGCCGTCAGCGGCTCCTTCGCTGCTTCTCGAATAGCACCAGTCATTCCGCCACGGCTCCTCCTTCTCTATGTAGGGAACGCGGATGTGGCACGGGACCAGCTCGGCCTGCGCTCGACGGAGGTCGGCTCGAACGTGCTTCTCATCGAGCCGAAGGACCAGAGCATCGTCGAGAAGGCCATCCTGAATGGAGAAGGCAGTCGCTGGGCTCCGTTGACTTTGGTCGTCGCGGATCTTCTCACAAGCTCCGACCGTGGCCCCGCGGAGGCAGATGCCCTCATTGACTGGATGGAGCGTAACGAGGACCAATGGCGTGAATGACGAACTCTACATCTTGGCACGCACCGTCCTTCTCGACGCCCTTGAGCACCGGGCAGGTTGGCGGACCGAGCCGGGCTGAGCGCCGACGGCCTAGATGCAAGGAGCGAGGAGTGCACATACCGAGCTTGTATGTAAGCGACGAGCGACACGGCAGATGGGCCGCCGCCGCCAGCCGCGGCGATGGGAGTCCAGCCTGTGCGGTGCTCTAGAGGCGTTGGGAGCCCATCGCGATGCCATCGTGCTCGTAGGAGCACAGGCGGTCTATCTGCATGTAGGCGCCGCCGACCTCGCAGTACGTCCGTACACTACCGATGGCGACCTAGTCCTCGACCCGGCGCGCCTTGGAGAGATACCACCACTCGAGCGAGCCCTCACGGAGGCAGGCTTTCTCCCGAAGCGAAGCGATACCGTGGGTGTCTGGATTACGAAGCGCCCCGAATCCTCGGGTAGCCAGGCGGAAGTCTGCGTGGATCTCTTGGTCCCGGCAGGAGTCAGCCCAGGGAAGGGCCGCCGCGCTGCTCGGCTCACCGGCCACGATGCCCTCGCCGCTCGGAAGGTGCTCGGTCTGGAAGGTGCTTTGGTTGATGTGGAACTCAGGAAGATCGGCGCGCTTTCAGAAGACGACGGTCGTGTTTTCGATGTTCAGGTCGCAGGTCCGGCAGCGCTTCTCGTGGCCAAGCTCATCAAGATCGACGATCGAATCGGCACGGAACGCTATTCCGACAAGGATGCCCTCGATGTCATACGCTTGCTCCGCGGCACAGACACGAACCAACTGGCCGACCGTATGAACCGACTTCTCGGAGATGCTCGATGCGTCGAGGTGACGACACGCGCGTTGGCCGTGCTGGAAAGAGATTTCGCCAAACGAGACCGACCCGGCGTGGAGATGGCGATCCGCTCGGCTGGCGATCTCATCGACGCTGATGAGCTAGCCATGTCATGCGAGATTCTCTCGGGAGATCTGTTGGCTGTACTGGGCCGGAGAGACTGAGGT
>SLST01000321.1 GCA_007130265.1 Spirochaetales bacterium | reverse complement strand
CCCGCCGTCGCCCGAGCCCCCGCCGTCGCCCGAGCCCCCGCCGTCGCCCCGCACACCCGCCGTCGCCCGAGCCCCCGCCGCAGCCCGCCACTCCCCGTTCGCCTCCGAATGTAGTACTATTCCTGTATTGTTCAGGAGTAAACTATGTCATTGAGTCCTGTTCGTACGACAAAGCGCGCGACACCGACGCGCGAGGGTGCAGGAGTGAACCTGCATCGGGCCTTCGGGTTCGGCGACACCGAGCTCACCGACCCGTTCCTCCTCTTCGACGATTTCCGCGGCGACCGAGAGGAGGACTACATTGCAGGCTTCCCCTGGCACCCGCACCGAGGAATAGAGACGGTCACCTACGTGCTCGCCGGAACGGTCGAGCACGGCGACAGCCTGGGCAATTCCGGCCTCCTTGGAGCCGGATCGATCCAGTGGATGACCGCAGGCAGCGGGATCATCCACCAGGAGATGCCCAGGGGCGACGACCGGGGCCGGATGCACGGGTTTCAGCTCTGGGCGAATCTTCCCCGCAATCTGAAGATGTGCGATCCGCGCTACCAGGACGTGCCCGAGGCCGAGGTCGCCGTCCGATCGCAGGACGACGGCACGGTCATACGCGTCCTGTGCGGCGAGTACGGGGGAATACACGGCCCGGTGGACGGCATCGCCGCGGCGCCCCGGTACCTCGACATCAGCGTACCGCCCGGGCGGACGAAGAGCTTCCGCATGGACATAGAAGCGCGCGCCTTCGCCTACGTCTTCGAAGGTTCGGCCGACTTTCGCGGCGCGTCGGACCCTCAGCCGGTACCCTACGAGGCGGAGGACGACCGCATCATGCTCAAGCCGGCTGAGGTCGACAACCGCTCGCTCGTGATCTTCGATTCGGGTGACGAGCTCCGGGTAGTCGCGGGCAACGAAGGGGTGCGATTCCTCCTCGTCTCCGGCCGACCGATCCGGGAACCGGTCGCCTGGTACGGGCCTATCGTCATGAACACGCAGAGCGAGCTCGAAGACGCGTTTCGTGAGTTTCGCTCCGGCACCTTCATCAGGAACGGTGGGCACCTCGCGTGAAGCTCGACACCGGGCCCGCCGGTCGCGCGTCGAGGAGCTCGCCGAGCTGGGCCGCGGGGAGCGGGCTGCCGAAGTAGTTGCCCTGCAGCAGATCGAACCGGAGCCGGATCGCTTCGCGCGCCTCCGCGGCGGTGGTGATGCCTTCGAGCACGACGATCTTCGACAGGCTCTTCATCGCCGCGATGACGTGCCCGAGGAAGGCTTGCCCGGTCTTGGGATCGCTGAGATCCGCGGCGAACGACTGATCCACCTTGAGGATCCGGGCAGGCAGGTTGCGCAGATACGACAACGATGACTGCCCGGTACCGAAGTCATCGATCAGCACGTCGACGCCCATCTTCTGCAATGTCTTGATCCGAGCGATCGCCTCCTGCGGATCCGCCATTGACTCGCTCTCGGTTATCTCGAGCTTGATCTGCCCCGGGCGAATCCGCGCGCGCTCGATCGCCCGCCGGACGCTCTCGACCATATGGGTGTCGAGGAACTCGCCGGCGGTCATGTTCACGGTCACAAAGACATCGCGCTTCGCCGACCACGCCTTCGCCTGTTCGCACGCGGTGAACAGCACCCACCGACCGATCGACACCATGAGCCCGGCCTCGTTCGCCGCCGGGATGATATCCGCGGGCAGGATCAACCCCCGCTGCGGGTGCCGCCAGCGAACGAGCGCCTCCGCGCCGACGATGGCCCGCCTCGCGCTGACGATGGGCTGATAGTGGAGCACGAACTGCCCGCCCTTCAGCGCGCCGTCGAGCTCAGAGCCAAGGGTGAGCCGCCCCTGCACTTCGTTGTGAAGCTCCGAGTCGTAGAAGACGTAGGGTAGACGTCGGCGCTTGGCATCCGACATCGCAATGTGCGCCGTGCGCACGAGCTCTTCGGACGTTGACCCGTCCTGCGGAGAGATCGCCACGCCTATGCACGCGCCCACCGTCAGCGTTGCGCCGCCGTGCTGGTAGGGAAGCAAGATCTCATGATGAATCGAATCGGCGATACCGGCGAGCTCCATGCGATCGTCGATAGCGGTGATGAACACAGTCAGCTCGTTGCCTTCGAAGCGGAACACGTAGTCGTTTGCCCGGACCGTCCGCATGATCCGCAGCCCGGTATTCTCGAGCAGAAGGTCTCCGATCTGGTGGCCGTAGAGATCGATGATCTGTCCGAGGTTCTGCACGCTCACGAAGAGCAGTGCCCGAAAATGACTGCCCGACGCATCGCGCGCCTGCTCGAGCTCCTTCTCGAGGATCAGATCCATCGAGCGGCGGTTGAAGAGGCCGGTCGTCGCGTCACGCACTTCGTAGGTCGTGAGACGGTCTTCGACCTGGCTGAGCCGGGTGATATCGTGCGAGAAGACAAGCGCGTGCGTGACATGCCCTTCCTCGCCGTAGGGGTAGAAAGCCACGTGGATGTGCCGCTCGATCTCGCCGAAGGTGAACTTGTCCACGTAGACAACCTGCTCGCCGGAGAAACAGCGGTCGAGGTTCGGCTTGATCGCGCGCTCGAACCGCTCCTGACCCCATACGTCGCCCACCGTATGCCCGAGCACGTCGGTGCGGGCCCGTCCGATCTGGCGGCAGTACGCGTCGTTCGCGATCTCGTAGACGTAGTCCCGGTTGATCAGCGTGATGTAGTCGTTCGACCGGTTGACGATCTCCTCGTACGCGTTCACTGCCTCAACTATACTCCATCGATGGCCTCCGGGTCACGGAAAGCTTGCCGCCGCACCGCAGCGACCGGCACTTGAATCTTCGCGCTGCGCGGTACACAATGCCGAATCATCCGCAATTCCAAGGAGACATCGTATGAAGCGCGCGCTGATCGTATGGGGTGGCTGGGACGGCCACGAACCGAAGCAGGTGGGAGAGATCGTAGACGGGTTGCTCAAGAAGCACGGATTCGAGGTCGAGATCGCCGACACGCTCGAGCCGCTGGCAGACGTCGAGAAGCTGAAGAAGCTCGACCTGATCGTCCCGGTCTGGACCATGGGCAAGATCGAGAAGGAGCAGGCGGAGGCCGTGAGCGAAGCAGTGGCTTCCGGCGTCGGCATGGCCGGCTGCCATGGCGGCATGTGTGACGCCTTCCGCGAGAGCGTCCTGTGGCAGTTCATCACCGGAGGCAACTGGGTCGCCCACCCGGGCGGCGACGGCGTTGAGTACGTGGTCAACATCCGCAACAGCTCGAGCGCCCTGGTGGATGGGATCAAGGACTTCACGGTACGAAGCGAGCAATACTACCTGCACGTCGACCCGGCGATCGAAGTGCTCGCGACCACACGCTTCCCGTCGGTCACCTGGTACCACTCGTCAAACCGCCAGGCAGACGTGCCGGTGATCTGGACCAAGCGTTGGGGACACGGGAGGGTCTACTACACATCGCTCGGGCACCACGCGGATATTTTCGACATTCCCGAGGCGCTTGAGACGCTGCGGCGGGGCCTGCTCTGGGCGGCCGAGGGCAAGCAGATCGCGGTCGACGGAAACCGCTCGGCGGACGAGT
>SLST01000134.1 GCA_007130265.1 Spirochaetales bacterium | reverse complement strand
CCCCGCGGATAATGCCCGAGGGGCTTTCGTGGCACATATCGTTGTTCCTGACGCAGAAGCGATTATCGACCGGGAGTATCCGGTGCTCGACAAGGGATTCGTGCGGCTCGTCGACTACCTCGGCGGCGACCAGCGCATCGTCCAGTCGGCACGCGTCTCCTACGGTGAGGGGACCAAGAGCTACCGGCAGGACGCTGCGCTGATCGACTACCTCCTGCGAAACGACCATACCTCACCGTTTGAGCAGGTGGTGCTGACCTTCCACACCAAAATGCCCGTATTCGTCGCCCGGCAATGGGTGCGCCACCGCACCGCGCGCCTCAACGAGATCAGCGGCCGGTACAGCGTCATGAAGGACGAGTTCTACGTGCCCGCCGGTGAGGACATCGCGCTCCAGAGCAGCGACAACAAGCAGGGACGAGCGGACGAAAGCATCCCCGAGGAACGTCAGGCGGTCGTACGCGAGCAGTTTCGCTGCGGGCAGGCCGACGCCTATTCCGCCTACACACGCCTCCTGGACGAGGGTATCGCGCGCGAGCTCGCGAGGATAAACCTTCCCGTGAGCCTCTACACCGAGTGGTATTGGCAGATCGACCTGCACAATCTCTTCCATTTCCTCAAGCTGCGGATGGATTTCCACGCTCAGAGGGAGATCCGTCTCTATGCGCAGACAATGTTCAAAATCGCAAAGGCCGTGTGCCCGGCCGCATGCGCCTCGTTCGAGCGGCACGTGCTCGGCTCAACGAGCCTCTCCGCCGACGAGCTCGCGGCGCTGCACCTTCTTCTGGGACGGGTTTCCGGCAGCGACCTACAGGCGGCTGCCGAAAATGCTGCTGCAGAAACGGGTCTCTCAGGGAAGGCCGCCGACCGGTTCGTGACCAAACTCACCGGCGGACGGCAGTGATCGTCAGATCGGCGCGCTGGGGCGCACTGCTGCTCGGAGCCTCGGTCGCGCTGCTCGCCGGCATGGGTGCGGCCGCGGTCGCCGTCGGTCCACTTCCCCCTCCACGGCTTTTCCACGGCATCCTACCCATCGTTGCGCTCCTCCTTGGCGTGATCGTGCTCTTCGCGGGGCACGTCTCCTATCCGCGGGTGCAGAACCTTCGGGTCTACCTCGCCGGCTACTCCATTGGTCTGCAGAGCGCTCTCTACGTGGTCTTTGTCGGCCTCGCGCGATACTATACCGACGCGATCCCCGGTGTTCCGTCGGGGTACCGAGAGGTCGTCTACCTGTTCGGGGTTCTCATCGCAGCCGGGTGCACCGCGTTGCCGGCTTTCCCAACGTACCGGATTACCCGCCTCGTCACGCACGCGCTCGTGGGTGTTCAGTTCGCCCTGCTGGCGCTCGTCCGTCTCCTTCCAGCGAGCTTCGGCTTCGTTGACCGGCTCGTTCCCGAGCGGCTTCTCTCGTGGCCCGTGCTTGGCGTGGTGCTCCTGGCCGCCGCCGTCGTTCTCTCGAACGCTCTGATGCGACCGCAGACGTTCTACCTGCGTGGCGCATTCTCCGGCATCGCTGTGCTCGCCGCCGGCGCATGGGTGCTTCCTTCGCTGCTTGATGCGATCGGCTACGGGCCGGTGGCATCCGATCTCGTCGCGCTGCTCTACGTCTGCGCCGCGCCGCTCTTCCTCGCGGGATCGATCCTCGCGCATATACTCGCACGGATGGGGCATCGTATCGCCTACGACCCGCTGCTGCAGATCTACAACCGCGAGTTCTGCAACCAGATCCTCGCCGAGCAGTCGAGCATCAATACACGGCCTCCCTTGAGCGTCATGATGATCGACATAGACCACTTCAAACAGGTCAACGACAGCTACGGACACCAGGCCGGCGACCGGATCCTGTTCAACGTGGCCCAGATGGTCCAGAAATCCGTCGTGCCGGAGGGTGTCGTCTGCCGGTACGGCGGCGAGGAGCTCATCGTCTTCTTCCCCGGACGGGCCGGCCGTGATATCGTTCCGCTCGCGCAGCGGCTGCGGGCGAGCGTGGAGAGCATGGAGACGCACCTGCGTGCGACACGGATCAGCGTCACCGTCTCGATCGGCATCTCAGACCGCCGCTCGGTGCGCTACTCGCTGGCCCACGTCGTCCGGGCCGCCGACAAGGCGCTCTATATCGCCAAGGAGAACGGGCGGAACCAGGTACGCTTCGTCCGCATCAAGGAAGCAAGCCGCTGAAGGCAAACAGCGCTGCCGCGGTCACGGCCGCGACAAGCGTGCTCGCAAAGTTCACTACGTCGTTATTCACGATAGTCGCCCCCCTGGTACGGGTGTTGGGGCCCTGCTCCCCTACGCGCCGTTCGGTAGGCCGGCCGGCACCGTCGCGGTACTGCGCCTGAACCGTCGCGCCGAGCAGGCTGTCGACGGTGGTTCCGAGCAAGCCCGCCACGAGGATGATCGCGAAGGCGGGGAGGGGGCTGACCCGCGGTTCGGCGACTGCGAACGATGCGGCGATCAGGAGACTTCCCGCCGCCGCGGCCGCGGTCCCGAGCCACGAGACGCCCCCCGAGGTCCCGGGGACAAGCCGACGCCGGGTGAGAATCGATCGCGGCGGGCGGGAGCTCAGGACGCCAAGCTCGCTCGCCCAAGTGTCCGCGGTTGCCGCTGCGAGTGCCCCGGCGGTCGCTGTCGCGAAACCGAGATGACCCGTGATCCGCAGGAGCAGCGCGGCCATCGCCGCAACGCCGCCGTTTGCGACGACCTGTATGTAGTCGCGTCGGCTTCCCCGCTCGTGCATCCGCTCGAGTGACGGTCGCTTGCGAGTCCCTGCTCTGCCGGCGATCGAAGAGCTCACGAAGAAGAGCATCAGCATGATCCAGTACCCGGGCCCACCGCCGACGAAGATAAGCGTGCCGACAAGTGCGCCGGCGAGCGCCCCTGAACCGGTTACCGACCTCCGTTGGAACGCGGCGTATCCGGCCCCGACGTTGAGTATTACGGCTGCCGCCGCGAGGAGCACGACGCTCATACCAGGTACACAAAAAGGAGCGTTACGATCGGGACGGTGAGGTTGTCCAGGCCGAAGGGCGTGACGAGCTCGGCGAGCGTCGCGACGAGCGCGACCGACAGCACGGTGAGGACGGTGCTCCCGAGAAGCCCGGAGGCCGGTGCAGCGAAGAGCACCATGAAGACGAGGGCGACGACTGCCGAGGCCGCGAACATTGCACCCGACCCGGCGATACTCTTCGGGTTCCCGAACACCACGATCCTTCCCGTTCTCTGTGCTTCGCCGACGAGCGAAGCGAGCCCGTCGCCCCAGCCGAGGACGAGAATCGCGAGCCCGCCCATCCAGATCGGCAGAGGGCCGCCCCAGGTGAGCAGCACGCAGATGAGTAGCGCGATGGGGAAGTAGACGGTACCAAGGTTGCGGCTGCGCTCCTCGTGTTCCATCGCCGGGAAGAGCCGCACGACGAAGCTCACGAGGTTGATAACGATGAACGCCGCGGGTCCGACGATGGCAAACTGCCATCGGTCGAAAAAGACCATCGCGAGGATCCACCAGTGTGCCACCCCGATGTGGACGATCTTGCGCGTCACCGAGGGCGAGAGCTTCCCGGCCCGCAGGAGGAACTGCGCGACGGCGATGAACCCGAAGACGTAGGCGAACGAGACGAGAATACCCCACCAGTTCATCCGCGTAGCATCGGCACGCGGGGCCGGTCTGTCAACCTTGATCATTCGGCCGTGATGCCGTAGTGTCTTAGCTATGCCGAATAGCGAGGGCCAGAAACGCCTGGCAGTCCTCATTGACGCCGATAACACCCAACCGGCCATCATTGACAGTCTCCTCGAGGAGATCGCGAACTACGGGGTCGCCACCGTCAAACGTATCTACGGCGATTGGACCAGCACGCACCTCAAGGGGTGGAAGGAGATGCTGCTCGAGCACGCCATCCAGCCGATCCAGCAGTTTGCCTACACGCGCGGGAAGAATGCGACCGACAGCGCGATGATCATAGACGCAATGGACCTCCTCTATACCGAAACGATGGACGGGTTCTGCGTCGTCTCGAGCGATAGTGACTTCACGCGTCTTTCGGCGCGCATCAGGGAAGCCGGTCTCATTGTCTACGGTTTCGGTGAGCAGAAGACTCCCAAGGCCTTTGTGGGCGCGTGCGATCGGTTCATCTTCACCGAGATTCTCCGCAAGGAGGACGAGAAGGACGAGGGTGGCGGGACTCCCCGCAAGAGCGCCCGCGAGCTGAAGAGCGATTCACGCCTCGTCAACCTCCTGCGCAATGCCACCGAAGACTCCGCCGATGAGACCGGTTGGGCGAACCTGGGCACGGTGGGCCAGAATGTCGCCAACAAGGCGCCCGAGTTCGACCCGCGCAACTACGGCTACAAGAAGCTCGGAGAGCTCATCCGCGCGATCGATATCTTCACGATCGACGAGCGGTCGAGCGACAATTCGCCGGCAAAACAGATCTACATCCGCGACAAACGCAGGAGATGAAGCTTTTCGCGCCGAAACCGCTCGACGTTCTCGCGCTGCTGATCTCCGTGGTGATGGTTGCGGGTGCGGCCGTCTTCGCCTACGGAAACGGAACTGAACCCGGCGGCGTGAGTATTCAAAGCGACGAAGGAACCTTTCTCTATCCCCTCGACCAGGAGCGTCGCGTTGCGGTGCAGGGGCCGATTGGCGAGACCTTCGTCCAGATCCAGGACGGGCACGTTCATGTCGACGACAGCCCGTGCCGGGACAAGATCTGCATCGCCGCGGGTGCGCTGCGCATGACCGGTCAGTGGACCGCCTGCATGCCGAACCGTGTGTTCGTCAGAGTCGAAGGCGGCGAAGTCGAGGACGGGGTCGATGCCCAGACGTTCTAACCTCGGCAGGGCGATCCGTCCTGCGGGGGTCCTGCTGGCGGTCGCCGTGCTCCTCGTCAGCTGTGGGCCGCCGGAGACCGACCCCGATGCTCTGCGGCGCCCCGACGGCGCGCCGCTCTACCGCGACGGCGTCTACGCTGCGAGTTTCTCTCATACCGGGCCCGACGGCTGGCTGGGCTTCCTCCGGCTTCGAGTTCGAGCGGGTCTCATCGACGAGGTCTGTTTCAACGCCGTGAACGTCGAGGAGGTCCGGCTCACCAGTGACGAGGCGTTCACCGAGCACTACCTGCTGGAGACCGGCGTCGATCTCGAAGGGTACCTGGAAGACCTCGCCGCGCAGGTTCTCGAGACACAGCAGGCCGGTATGCGGATCGACCCGCGATCGATGACCTGGGCCGTCCGGTTTGATACACTCTTGCGGACGGCGCTCGCTTCCGCCCGAAGAGGCGTGACCGTTGACGCGGAGGGGATGGAGTACGTTGCCACCGCCGGTCCGTACATTGCCTCCGACGCGCCCGACGCGCTCGGGTGGCGCGCCGAGCTCGTGCTCGTCTACGATGCCGGCGGCGCCGTCGCCGGGGCATTCCGCGAGATTCGTCGTGAGCTCGACGGCAGCGAACGCCTCAAGCGCGATGACGCAGGCTACCAGCAGCGGTTCAGTACCGCCTCAGGCGTGACCACCGCCGAGGTAACTGCTACCCTTCTGGAGCAGCTGTTTGCCGGCGAATCCTCCGGTATCGACGGAGTGACCGGCGCTACGCTTACGAGCCGACGGTTTGTCGAGCTGGTGAGGAGGATCGAGGGGCATCGACGGCCGGTGCAGCTTCCGAGAGACCTGTGTCGCTGAAGCAATACGCTGGACGAATACGCCGAACGGGATTTACCAAAATCGATACATAAGGTACCATTCCAATCACATTATCCGGGATTGAGTACGACTGAGGAGCAAGTATGTCTGACAAGACCAGGATCGCCGTCCTTGGTGGCGGCTATGGCGGTGTAGAGGCGGCCAAGAAGTTCCACAAGCACTTCAAGCGAAACGACGACGTTGAGGTGGTCCTGATCGACCGCAATCCGTACCACACGCTCATGACCGAACTGCACGAGATTGCCGGTTCACGCACGGAGCCCGAGGCGGTACAGGTCAGTTTTCGCAAGATCTTCGCCGGCACGACCGTGAACGTCCATATCGACGACATATCGTCGATCGATTTCGACAACAACGTCATGAAGTCGGCAACGGCCACGTATGAGTATGATTACCTCGTCATCGGTACCGGCGGGCGGCCTGAGTTCTTCGGGACGCCCGGGGTCCAGCAGCACAGCTTCACGCTCTGGTCGCTCGAAGACGCAATCCGGATTCGAACGCACGTGGAGGAACGGTTTCGCGAGGCCGCGAAGGAGCCGGACGCGACCAATCGGAAGCGGATGCTTCACTTCGTCATCGCCGGTGGTGGTTTCACCGGGATCGAGTTGGCCGGTGAGCTCTGCGAGCGGCGCGACGTGCTCTGCCCCAAGTACCACATTGATGCCAACGAGGTGACAGTCACCGTCGTGGAGATGCAGGAGTCGATTCTGCCTATCTTCCCGGAGAAGCCCGTCAAGAAGGCGATGCAGTACCTGGAGAAGATCCGGTGTGACGTGCTTCTGAACACGAGGATCGTGGGGGCGGACGAAGGGGTCGTGCAGCTTGCCGACGGAAGCGAGCTCCATACCGACACGTTCGTCTGGACCGCCGGTATTCAGGGCTCCGAGTTCACCGCGAAGATCCCGCTTACCAAGGGCAAGCACTCCGGGAACGAGTGCTCCGCGTCGTTCGAAGAGGGCATTCACGGGATGGCCGGCTGTCACTTCGACGACGAAGACCGTTACACCGTCGGCGAGCGGGGGCGGATCCTCGTCAACCAGCATATGCAGTCGGTGGACTACCGCAACGTCTACCTCGTAGGCGACATGATCTGGTACCTCGAGGACGAGAAGGTCGTGCCGCAGATTGTCGAGACAGCGCTGCAGACGGCAGAGACCGCCGCTCTGAACGTGATCGCGGACATCGAGAACAAGGAGAAGAAGAAGTTCAAGTCGAACTACCACGGCTTCATGGTTTCGATCGGTGGGCGGTACGGTGTTGCGCATGTGATGGGTATGTCGCTGTCGGGCATCTTCGCGATGGCCGTCAAGCACCTGATCAACATGCACTACCTCTTCGGGCTTGCAGGCGTCAACGCGGTCTGGGAGTACGTCCAGGAAGAGTTCTTCCGTATCAAGAATGAACGTTCGATCCTCCATGGCCACCTCGCGTGGAAGATCCCGGTCTACTGGGCGCTCCCGCTGCGGCTCTTTCTCGGCTACAAGTGGCTGAACACCGGAATCTACAAGGTATCTACCGGCTGGCTCGACCCTGGTCCGGACGGCGTCCTCAAGCCTTCGCCGAACAACATCTTCCTTCCCGGACTGACCGACGAAGTCAGCGCGGCGACGAGCGCGACTCCAGGCGGCATGGGTCAGACCGGGTACTGGCAGAAGTCTATCCTCGACGACCCCGTCGGTATCTACGAGTGGTTCGCGGAGAACATCCTCAGCCTCCACCCGATCATCGCGTACGCTTCACAGGCCGGGGCGGTCATCGCACAGGTTCTCATCGGGATATGTCTGATCTCGGGGACCTTCACCTTCCTCGCCGCCGGCGCGTCTCTGATCATGTGCGTCTTCTTCATCGTGGCCGGATGGGGCAACGTCGAGCTGTGGTGGTACATGTCCGCCGCGATAGTCATGCTCGGTGGCGCCGGACGTGGATTCGGGTTCGACCACTACGTGATGCCGGCAGCCAAACGGTGGTGGCAGAAGCGGACGATTGCGAAGAAGTCCTTCCTCTACGTCGGAGAGCCTCGACCGTAATCGTGGGCACAGCGCCGTTTGCCAGCCCCGCGTCCGCGCGGGGCTCCGTACAGGATGACCATCTCATCTGGAGCGGTATTCCCGAGATCGAGGCCGATCTCGCGCGGGTGCGCGAGAGAGTCCTCGCCGAGGCAGCTTCCGCGGGCGGCGCGATGGGCGACGCGCTCGGCAGGTACGTGGCGCGGCCGGGCAAGATGCTGCGTCCGGGATTCGTGCTCATCGGGGCGTGGGCCGGTCAGCAGAAGGCTGGTTCGGCGGCATCCGAGCGTATCGTTCAGATAGCGGCTGCGATCGAGACCCTGCATCTGGCTACCCTCGTCCACGACGACGTGATTGACGACGCGGACAGGCGGCGCGGCGAGCCGTCGCTCCACGCGCTGCACGGTCGTAAGCAGGCCGTCCTGATGGGTGATTACCTGCTCTCCCGATGCTTCTCCATGATTGGCGAGGGTACGTCGCGTGAGAACGCGCTTCGTCTCGCGAAGGCCACGGGACACCTCGTGCGCAGCGAGATCAACCAGATGTACCATCCTGGCGACAAGACGTTCAGCCGGCGCGCCTATCTGCGGCGCATCGCGGGAAAGACTGCGATGCTGTTCGGGCTGAGCCTCGTCACCGGCGGGGCCGAGAACAAGGCGCGCCCCCGGGAGATCGTGCTGCTTGGTCGGATCGGCTATGGCGTCGGCATGTCGTTTCAGATCATCGACGACATACTCGACTTCACCGCTCACGCGCATGCCCTGGGCAAGCCGGTCGCCTCCGATCTGCGCAGCGGCATCTACACGCTGCCGGTGATCGAGGCCGTCGCGCGTGATCCGCAGGTCCGCCCCCTGGTTGTCCCGGCGCCGTCAGGTTCCGTTGCGCTCGAGGCTGCCGTGGCGGCGGTCGACCGGGCGGGGGGAATCGCGCGCGCGCGGATGACCGCCCGTACCTACACGGTGCGGGCCCAGCGTGAGATAGCGAGGCTCTCAGACGGCCGGCAGCGTGAAGCTCTCACTCTCGTGACCGATCGTCTGCTCGGGCGCGAGTATTGAGCCGCGCCATCGCGACGCCTCATCCTTCGTAGTCGGTAGCCACGAGAAACACCTCAAAGCTCTCGTCCCGGCTCGCCTTTGGCTTGATGAGCCTACCGACGGAGAATCGGCGGCGGACCTCCTGAAGCAGTCGCTGTTCCTCGCCTCCCTGGAAGAGCTTCGCCACGAGATTGCCCCTCCTCGCGAGCGCCTGTTCGCAGAGCCACAGCACCTGTTCCACGATCGCCGCCGACCGTGCCGTGTCGAGGCCGCGGTTTCCACTCGTGCGGGGGGCCGCATCGCTGATGACCGCGTCGTACGGTCCGAGACCGACGATGCGTTCGACCACCCCGGAATCACTGATGTCGCCGCATATCGTCTCTACGTTCGGTACGCCATCGAGCTCCGGGAGATCCGCGAGATCGACCGCGACAAGACGCCCCCGGTTGCCGACGATCTTCGTGGTCAGTTGTGACCAGCTTCCGGGAGCTGCGCCGACGTCGAGCACCCGCATCCCTGGTCGAATCAGCGTGAAACGATGCTGCAGCTCTTCGAGCTTGTAGACGGATCGGGCCGCGTACCCTTCGCGACGCGCCTGCTTGGCGTAGCGGTCGGGTTGGTCGCGTCGCGCCATTACAGCTCCAGGAGGTGGGCGAACACCCGGTCCTGGGCGCCGGGCAGATTCTCGTGTCCGAAGTCCGGGTAGAGGACCATGCTCCTCGGCGATGTTATCGCGTTGTACGCGGCAAACTGGGTGGACGGGGGGCAGATCTGATCCATCAGGCCCGTGAGCATCAGGGTGTTCGCCTTGATGCGAGAGCTCAGGTTGTGTACGTCAATGTAGCCGAGCCGCTCAAAGGCCGTTGCCTCGCGTTCGTGCGTTGGATCGTAACGCCGGAAATAGTCCTGGAGCTCCTGGTAGGCTCCCTTCGCGAGGTCCATCTCCCACACGCGACGGTAGTCGGAGAGGAACGGATAGATCGATACCGCGCGCTTGATGCGCGGCTCGAGCGAGGCGCAGGCAAGGGTGAGCCCGCCGCCCTGTGACGCACCGGTCGCGCCGACGCGGTCCGGGTCGACCTCGTTCAGGTCCATGACGATTCGCGTGAGCCGAACCGTGTCGAGGAAGATCTGGCGGAAGAGAAGCTTGTCCTCGTGATCGTCGAGCCCGCGGATGATGTGTCCGTGGTGGGTATTACCGCGCACACCGCCGGTGTCCTCGCTTTCGCCTCCCTGGCCGCGGCAGTCGAGCGCTGCCGACACGAAGCCGGCGCCGGCCCAACCGAGATAGCCGGACCAGTCGCCCGAGCTTCCCGTATAGCCGTGGAAGTGGACTACCGCCGGACCAGGCCTCTTCGCGCCGCGCGGTTTCACGAGCTTGGCGTGAACCCGCGCGGCGCCGGCCCCGGTGAAGAAGAGGTCGAAGCATTCAGCGTGCGGAGCGGAGAAACCGGACGGCTCAATGGTGATCTCCGGCGGCGTCGCGTCAAGGTCCTTCAGAGCCCGCCTCCAGTAGTCGTCGAAGTCGGGCGGGCACGGATTGCTTCCTGGATAGGTTCGCAGCTCATCGAGCGGCATGTCTATGAGCATTGTTCATCTCCATCTTCGGGCTTTCGCCTATCATACCCGCATTGGCGCGCCTCTGAGAAGCCGGCACTGCAGCTTGACCGAACGATGCCCTCGCCATAGCTTCAAAGCGTGGAAAAGCTCCCATTCTTTCAGCGGCCCTTTCGCTTTCAGTACTACAATGCGGCTTTCATTCTGATCGGAGTCAACGTCGCGGTGCACCTCTTCGTCTCGGTCGCACCCGGTATCCTGCAGCGCATGGCGCTCATCCCAGCGCTGGTTATCGTGGAGAACTGGTTCTGGACTCCGTTCACGTACATGTTCGTCCATGGCGGCATGTGGCATCTGCTGTTCAACATGCTCGGCCTCTTCTTCTTTGGCGTGCAGCTCGAGCGACGAATCGGTTCGCACGAGTTCCTGCTCTTCTACCTTCTAAGCGGCACCCTCGCGGGGCTGCTGTCGTTCCTCGTCTACGTGCTCACCGGAACCTACAACATCGCGTTGATCGGAGCGTCCGGCGCGGTCTTTGCCGTGCTGCTTGGGTTCGCCACGTACTACCCGACCGCAACGATTCTCCTGTTCGGCATCATCCCCATCCGGGCCCCGGTACTCGTGATCGGGTACGCCGGGCTCGAGGTGTTCAACATGTTCACCCGCACCCGTGGCAACGTTGCCCACATGACGCACCTGCTCGGTTTCGCCGTCGCCTTCGTCTACCTCATGATACGGCTACGGATCAACCCGATTACCGTTTTCCGGGACAGCAGCCGATACTAGAGAGCGTGCCGAACCGTCGCCGACTCCCGCCGCTCCTGCTCGCTTCGCTGCTGCTGCCGACCGTCTCTTTCGAGTCCGGCGCTCAGGCGTGGTCGCTGTCGCGCGCGGAACCGGTCCTCGTTCTCGAGGTGTGGGCCGAACTCGACCCGCTTGTCGCCGACGGCGGAGAACGCCCGGTGCCACGCGAGGTCGCCGTTGAACGAATGCTCGACGAGGCGGTGTTCATCCTCTCCGGGATGGTCTACGGCTTCCGGTTCACCTATGTCCCGCCGGATCCGTCACGGCAGGTAGGCGGGCAGTTCGAGCTCGAACCGTACGCGACGATCGTACGCGGCGATCCGCGGTTGGACGTCCTTCAGACCTGGGTGGCCGGCGATCGGCTCTACGCCCGGATCTCGTATACCGTGGACGAGCAGCAGAAGGGATGGTACCGCGGCTGGAAGAGCGCCGCGAATGCATCGGCGTCGGGAGTCGGTACCGTCGGCTTCATCGGCGGACCGGCGGTGAAGGTCGAGGCTGTGCGGGACGCGATTCGTGCGGCGATCCGCAGCCACGCGCGATCGCTCGAGTTCAACCGTCCGCGACGTATTGACGGTGCGGTCCTGATCGCCGAAGCCCCCGTCTCCGGGGTGCGCAGCGGAAACTACGAAACGCGCCTCTCCGTCTTGCTGCAGATCGACGAGATCACGCGGTACGGTCACTACTGATGGCACGAGAACGCCCCTCACGAGAGCACGAGCGTCACTACCAGCGAAACCGCGCCGCCGAGCACCATTCCTGCGACGATCTCCGGCAGCGAATGACCAACCATCTCGGAAACGGGTTTCTCGCCGGCTGGCCCGAGAAGCTTCCGGTTGATGATTTTCGCGTGGTGCTGCACGTGGCCCCGCAGACGATACGCGTCGTAGATCACGATCAAGCTGAAGACTGCGGCCACCGCGAAGAGATCCGAGTCGAATCCGTTCTGCAGCCCGATCGCGACCGAGAGCGCCGTGACGAAGGCCGCGTGCGCGCTCGGGATGCCTCCGGCCGAGACGAAGTACGCCGGGTTGACGCGTCGGTCCCGGATCGAATAGAGGACCGTCTTGAACAGCTGACAGAAAAGCTGGACGCCGACCGCCGTCGCCAGGACCCGTGGGAACCATTCCATGGGCTCAGTCTACCGTGAACGGATGCGTTTGTTCAGACCGCAACTATTCGATACTTTTACGCTATGCCTTTGAACCAGAACGACCCGAACGGTCGTGAGCCGGGTGGGGACCCGAACTCGCGTCCCCCCTTCAACTGGCGGCTGCTCATTCCGCTGGTGCTGATCTTCTTTCTCCTGCCGATGCTGATCAACGTCTTCCAGACCGGCGCGCGCGGTGAGGAGATCAGCTATACCCGCTTCAAGCAGCTCGTGGAGCAGGGCCAGATTCGCTCGGTCACGATCCAGGGCGATCGGATCACCGGCGCCGCCGCCGACCAGCAGGTGCCGACGGGCATCGGCGGCAGGACCGGCTACATCACCTATGTGCCCCGGTTCGGCGACCCTGAGCTGCTTCCGATGCTGCGGGAGAACAACGTCGAGATCGTCACCCGTCCGGCCGATCAGCCGGGCTTCTTCGCGATACTGATCAGCATTCTCCCCTACATCTTCCTTGTCTGGATCTTCTTCGCGCTCTTCCGCAATATCCGCGGCCAGGGACGCGGGATCTTTCAAGTGGGCGAGAACAAGGCGAAGCTCTACGACCAGACGAAGGA
This sequence comes from Spirochaetales bacterium, assembly GCA_007130265.1. Classification (GTDB taxonomy): domain Bacteria; phylum Spirochaetota; class Spirochaetia; order DSM-27196; family SLST01; genus SLST01. The sequence continues at coordinate 558 of SLST01000134.1, read as the reverse complement.
GAAGACGACCTTCGCCGACGTCGCGGGCCTCGAGGGCGCGAAGGAGGAGGTCATGGAGATCGTCGATTTCCTCAAGGACCCGAACCGGTACCTCGAGCTCGGCGCGCGCTCTCCCAAGGGGATCCTGCTCGTGGGACCGCCGGGAACCGGGAAGACGCTGATCGCTCGCGCGATCGCCGGCGAGGCGGGCGTGCCTTTCTTCAGCATGAGCGGATCCGACTTCATGGAGATGTTCGTAGGCGTGGGTGCGTCCCGCGTCCGCAATCTCTTCAAGGACGCGAAGAAGAAGGCTCCGAGCATCATCTTCATCGACGAGCTCGACTCGATCGGCCGTCATCGCGGTGCCGGACTCGGTGGGGGGCACGACGAGCGCGAGCAGACGCTCAACCAGATGCTGAGCGAGCTCGACGGGTTCGAGCAGAACGAGAGTACGGTCGTCGTGGCCGCGACCAACCGCCCTGATATCCTCGATCCGGCGCTCCTGCGTCCGGGACGGTTCGACCGCCAGATCACTATCCCGATGCCGGCGAAGGAGGAGCGCGCCGATATCCTGCGTGT
>SLST01000522.1 GCA_007130265.1 Spirochaetales bacterium | reverse complement strand
GGCGGGGGCTCGGGCGACGGCGGGGGCTCGGCTGCGAGAACCGCCTTCTTCTCAGGCTCCGGTGGTGGCGGCCGCGCGGAGGAAGTACAGCGCGACGAGGAGCTCGAGCCTGGTGCTCGGCGGCTCGTTCGAGTCCGCTTCGAGCTCGATCGTCCGGTTCAGGAACCAGTACCACAGCCCGAGGCGCGGCTTGGCGCGGTAGACTTCCTGCATCAGCCGCTCACGGTCGACCGTCTCTCCGGTCCATCCGGGAACAAAGAGGCGGGTGAGCGCGAGTTCGGCTTCGTCGCGGAGCGCCTTCAGCGCCGGCAGCGTCTCCCCAGCGACTACCGTCCGCACGAGATCCGCGCTGAGCGCAGTTCCGAGCACGGTTCGCGATGCTCGGATTGCCTCGAGCGTGAGTTTGCGCTGCCGGCTCTGTTGCTGTTCCTCGCTGCCGGTCACGTAGCGGTAGAACTCGCCCGGGCGTCCGAGCAGATTCGCGAGTGCGATGGCAAGCTGCGTTCGCAGAACCGGGTTCCGTGTGCGATGCAGCCGCGGCACGATCTCCCACGCCGCCTCGAAGGCCCCGTGAAGCGAGAGCGCGGACGCGCCGCTCGCGGCAACCTGCTCGGAGGACTCGTCGCGAAGCAGCTCGGAGAGGAAGGCGATCGACATGCCGCCTCCGATCTCCCCGATCGCCGCGGCGCACGCCTGGCGCAGCTCATCGGAGGCGCCGTTCATCGCGTCGACGAGGTGGGGGATCGCCTGCTCGGATCCAATCCGTCCGAGCGCCCGCGCAGCCTCCGCGCGTGAGGTCGCGGTGGGGTCTCGCAGGAGGTGTATGAGCGCTTCGATCGCCTCGTGCGACCGCAGGCGTCCGAGCGCGCGGATCGCCTCCTCGCGAACATCGGGGTCGGGATCATGGATCCGTTCGATGACCTGTTCGGCGGCAAGGTCGTCGCTCGCCGAGTCGATCGCTCGGAGCGTGCGGACCACCCGCTCGGAGCTTTCGGTGCGCGCGAGCACGCCTATGTTCATCAAAGTGCGAAAGATGCCCGGCGTCGCGACGCGCGAGAAGACGTAGCTCACCGGTTTCGTTGGTCCCTCGTCCACTCTCGAGAGCACGAGGAGGCTGATCCCCACGAGGATGAGCGAGGTCAGCACGACGCCCTCGAACCCCTCGATCGTGAGGAATCCCAGCGACACCCGGTGCGTGGCGAAGAAGTCGTCGAGCACTCCGCCCATGAGCGAGCCGCCGGCTGATACGGTGCCGATGATGGTCCAGTACCAGGCGATTGATGTCAGACGTTCCTCCTCCTTCGTGAGGTTCAGCATGAGCTGATTGATGCCGTCCCAGAAGGCCGGAGCGAGAACGCCGCCGAGCATGGCGATTACCGGCAGGACCACCACGTAGTTGGTCGGACTGAGGATGAGGTAGCCGAACCAGCTGACGGTGAACAGCAACCCGATCATGACGACCGGCTTTCTCCCGAACCGGTCCATCACGGTGCCCCATCCCGATGAAACGGCGATCCAGGTCATCTGCGAGATGACGAACATGATGCCGAGCCACGTGTTTGGCGCGCCGATCCCGCCGGGATCGGTGATGTAGGGGGCGAAGAAGGGAGCAGACACGTTTATCGAGAAGAGCACGAGTCCGGTCGTCAGCGAGAATCGCAGGAAGTTCCGGTCGCGCAGCGGGGCGAAGAAGGCCGCTGTCGTCGATTTCTGCGGCGGCGCAGCAGACGAGGGCGTGCCGGACGAGACCGGTTCGGGCATGAAGACATGGAGCAGGATGTCGACGATCCCGCCGATCCCGCCGATGAGAAAGACCACCGCGTAGACGACGAACCGGCTATCCCCGACCGCCGCGTCGAGCACGACCGTCGTGGTGAAGAAGGCGACGATGTTGACGACCTGTGCTACTGCCGAGCGCCTGCCGAAGAACCGGGCCCGGACGCGGATGGGAACGAGGTCGGCCATCCAGCTCCACCAGCCGGAGGAGCTCAGATTCGTGATGATCCAGCTCGCGACCATCGCGACCATGATGACCGTGATCCCCCGTTCCTTGCTGCCTCCCTGCGACACCCAGTACGCCACGGCGGCGAGCACCGGGCCGTTGAGGCGGTGAACCACGCTCGTGATGATCCAGAAGACCTTCCGCCGCGGGAGCCGGCGGTAGATGAGGATCGCAGGCAGCTGCATGACGGAGGCGAACGAAAGCATACCGACGAGCAACCCCAGTTGGGCCGACGTCGCACCGAGGTTGTTCCGCATGAAGACGTTGAAGATTGCCTGCGGCGCACAGACGATCAGCCAGAGCGTACCGGTCGCGCCGCTTGCGATACTGAGGTTCATCGAGCGCTTGAGCTCGCCGGCAGGGATCTCCATCGCCTTCGTCCTTCTACCGCGGCAGGCGTACGGTGAAGCATGAACCATGTCCCGGTTCGCTTCTCGCGTCGATCGTGCCGCCGTGCGCTTCTACGAGATGTTTTGCGATCGTCAGCCCCAGGCCTGATCCTCCTGTTTCCCTCGATCGCGACGGATCGACCCGGTAGAACCGCTCGAACACGCGAGACAGTTCCTCGGCGGGAATGCCGACGCCTTCATCGCTGACGGAGAGCTCGGCGACACCGTTACCCTCAGCGACCGTCACCGTTATCGCCGCGCCGCGAGGAGAATGCTTCATCGCATTCGCGAGCAGTATGGTCACGACCTGCGTGACTCGTATCGGATCGGCGCTGACCATGACCGGAGCATCGCCTGTCTGCCGGTCGAGCTGCAACCCGTTTCGTGATGCGCTCGGCATCGACGTAACGATGGCGTCGTCTACAACGGTCCGCAGGTCAATCTCTTGCCTCTCCAGCCTCAGCGCGTCGGACTCTGCGAGCGCGAGCTCCTGCAGGTCGTCCACGAGCCGGACGAGGAGCGCCGTCTCTGACTCGATGATCGCGGTCGAGGTCTCGTCGGTGACCATCCCGTCACGTTTCGCCTCGAGGTACCCGCGGATGTTCGTGAGCGGGGTGCGAAGCTCGTGGGCGATGTCCGCGACCATGTTCCGGCGCACTCCTGCGGACGTTTCCAGCTCGACCATCATGGCGTTCAGGGTCCGCGCGAGCGTGGCGAGCTCTGCGTCGCGAGGTATCCTTGCCCGGGTCGTGAAATCGCCGTGTCCCACGTTCTCGGCGACGGACACGAGCGCTCTGATGGGCCTCGAGAGCGGGCGAGCCACGATGACCGAGGCGAGGAGTGCCAGGACGATCGCGACGCCGCTGCCGAGCAGGAGTGCGCGTCGGATCGACCGGACCATTCGGCTGCGGAACTGCTGCAGGATGGTGAGCTCGCGGCTGACGTACAGCCGTCCGACCGGTTCGTCGTCCTCACGGTATCCGAGATCGCGGCTCGGCCAGCTGCGGTCAAGCCGTGCCTCGCTCGCGTCGGTTGCCGTGTCCGCGACGACCGTCCCGGCGGCGTCGGTCACGACGAGTCTGCGCCCGGAGAGCGCGCTCATCTCGTCCAGATAGGTCTGGACGCCCTCCCAACTGTCGTCGATCTCGAAGTACCCGGTCAGCCAGTG
>SLST01000609.1 GCA_007130265.1 Spirochaetales bacterium | reverse complement strand
TGACATGGAGAAAGTGATGGCGCTCAACTACTTCAGCGCGGTCCTCCCCTCGCAGGCGGTCGGACGCCTCCTCGCAGAGAACGGCGAGGGGGCGATCGTGAACATAGGCTCCATAGCCGGGGGACAACCCCTGTCCCGGTCGCTCACCTACTCGAACGCGAAAGCGGCGATCGCGAGTTTCACCCAATGGCTCGCAGTCCACATGGCGCAGGAGTACTCCCCTCGTATCAGGGTGAACGCGGTTGCTCCCGGCTTCGTACTCACCGACCAGAACCGCTTCCTGCTGCTCGACGAGCGATCCGGGGAGCTCACCGCGCGCGGCGAGACGATCATTTCACAGGTGCCCATGCGCCGCTTCGGTGAACCGCATGAGATCGCAACTCTCGCGCTCTTGCTCGCCTCGCCCCGCGCGAGCTTCCTCAGCGGAGCGGTCATACCGGTTGACGGAGGCTTCACGGCATTCTGCGGGGTATAGCTTTGTTGCCGTTCGTTTGACCGGCCGGCGACCGCTCCCGTATACTCGGGCCGGAAGGAAGCCGGTGACAACCAGAGAACGATTTCGCCACTATCTCGATGATGGGCGCCCCGTGTTGCTCGACGGCGCGACCGGAACGGAGCTCTACAACCGTGGCGTCTTCATCAATCGCTGCTTTGAGGCCGCGAACATCACCGACCCCGAGCTCGTACTCGCGCTGCATCGGGACTACGTGGCCGCGGGGGCCGGCGCGCTGCTGACCAATAGCTGGGGCGCCAACGCGCTCAAGCTCGCGGGGCACAGCCTCGAGGAGAAGCTCGAAGAGATCAACCTCGCCGCGGCACGCATCGCGCGCGAGGCCGCCGGCGACGAGATCTTCGTCGCAGGAGCAGTCGGGCCGCTCGGACGCCGGATCGAGCCGTGGGGCACGCTCTCCGCAGAGGACGCATTCCGCGCGTTTTCGAGACAGATCGCCTGTCTCGAGCGCGGCGGAGTCGACTTCCTCTTTCTCGAGACCTTTTCAGACCCGAACGAACTCGAGCAGGCGATCCGTGCCGCAAAGGCTGCCGCGCCTCACCTGCCGGTCGCGGCGTCGCTGACGATCGACCTGGCCGGGAACCTGGTGCACGGCGGCTCACTCGAACAGGCCATCGAGACAATCGACGCGTGCGGAGCGGACATCGTAGGGCTGAACTGCTCGGTCGGCCCGCAGCCCACGCTGAGCGCGATCGAGCGCGTGAAGCGTCTGACCGCCAGACCCCTGAGCGTCAAGCCGAACGCCGGGCTTCCCCGGCAGGTCGAGGGTCGCACGATCTACATGAGCACGCCCGAGTACCTCGCAACGTTCACCCGAAACTTCCTGCAGGCGGGCGTCCAGTTCGTCGGCGGCTGCTGCGGCACCACACCGGCGCACGTGAAGACGATGGCCCAGGCCTACCGTCACTTCATGGCAATGCGCGGCGGCCGGGAAACGATCGACGTCGCGCCACGCGAGAAGCATCAGGTGCGAGGCGGCGCCGGTAGCGCGGATGTCTCCGCTGCACGATCGCACGAAGAGCGATCTGAGGTGAGGCGTGTTCTCTTCGCCGAGAAATCGAAGTGGTCGGCCAGGATCGCGGCCGGCGAGAAGGTGTACGCTCTCGAGCTCCTTCCGCCGAGCGGGGTCGACATGGGCCCTCTGCTCGAGCGCACGCAGAAGGTGAAGGCGGCGGGGATCGACGTCATCAATATTCCTGACGGACCGCGGGCGAGCTCGCGGATGAGCACGATCCTCGCAGCCGTGATGATCGAACAGCGCGTCGGCATAGAAACGATCCTCCACTACACGTGCCGGGACCGGAACCTGATCGGCATGCAGTCCGACCTGCTCGGGATACACGCGGTAGGCTTGCGAAACGTGCTCGTGGTGACCGGCGACCCGCCGAAGGTAGGCAACTACCCCAACGCGACCGGCGTCTTCGACGTCGACGCGATCGGGCTCACGCGCGTCGTGCACCAGCTGAACGGCGGGATCGACGTTGGAGACCGTTCCATCGGGCAGCCCACGGCGCTCTCGATCGGCGTAGGGGTCAACCCGGTTCACCGCGACTTCGACTACGAGATGGAGCGCTACAGAAGGAAGGTCGACGCAGGGGCCGAGTGGGCGATCACGCAACCGGTCTTCGACGCCGCAGACATGTTCCGGTTTCTCGAGTATGTTGAGAAGCACTCGGTGCGGATTCCCGTCATCGCCGGCATCTGGCCGTTGACGAGTCTGCGAAACGCGCAGTTCATGCATAACGAAGTTCCAGGGGTGAGCATACCCGACGAGGTGATGGACGCGATGTCGCGGGCAGGCTCCAGGGACGAGGCGATGCGAACCGGGGTCGAGATCGCATCCGAGCTCAGGCGGCGGCTCGAAGCCGACGTTCAGGGGTTTCAGATCTCGGCGCCGTTCGGACGGATCGACATGGCGCTTGCGGTCGCCGGGCCGCGAAGGCCCTGATTCATCAGAAGAGGAGAGACAATGTCACGACAGAAAATCGCGGAAGCGGCGGCGCACAGACGCCCGCTCGTGTCCGACGGGGCCTGGGGCACCATGCTTCAGAGCGTGGGGCTCGCGCCGGGCGAGTGCCCGGAGCTGTGGAACCTCGATCATCCCGACGAGGTCTTCCGGATCGCGAAGGCGTACGCGGACGCCGGCGCCGACATGCTCGAGACGAACAGTTTCGGCGGCACTCGGTTCAAGCTCGCACACTACGAGGCGGCCGACAGGTGCACCGCGGTCAACGAGGCGGCCGCGCGCCTCTCGCGGCAAGCCGCCGGTGAAGAGCGTTGGGTGCTCGGATCGGTCGGGCCGACCGGCAAGATGCTGATGCTCGAGGAAGTGACGCCGGAGGAGCTCTACGAGGGATTCGTTGAGCAGGTTACGGCTCTCGAGCGGGGCGGATGCGACGCGATCTGTGTCGAGACGATGATGGATATCGAGGAGGCGCGGCTCGCGGTCCGGGCGGCCAGAGAGCACACCGGGCTCGAGGTCATCGCAACGTTCACGTTCGAGCAGACCAAACAGGGCGAGTACCGCACGATGATGGGAGCCGCCCCCGTCGACGCTGCACGCGCGATGCTCGACAGCGGAGCGGACATCATCGGGACGAACTGCGGAAACGGGTTCGCGCGCATGATAGACATCGTCACCGAGCTTCGCAGCGCCTTCGCCGATGCACCGATTCTCGTGCACGCAAATGCCGGCCTCCCGGTTCACGAAGACGGGGTAGACCGCTACTCGGACTCTCCGCAGACGATGGCCTCGCTCGCGCCGCAGCTCGTGGCCGCAGGTGCGACGATCATCGGGGGATGCTGCGGAACCGGCCCGGGGCATATCACGGCCATCGCCGACGCGGTGCGGCCCCTCAGGCGGACACCGCCCGCCTGAGCGTCCTCACGCAACCGGGATCTACCGTCAGTACACGGGAAGCGGACTCCGGATCCTGTGCGAGCTGCACCGACGACCGCGCGGCCACGCGCCGCGAGGGGCGGTACGCCCGGCAGCTTGCGTGGATCTCCTCGAGCTCACAGAGCTCGAGGAGCCGCGGCAGATGCGCCGGC
>SLST01000064.1 GCA_007130265.1 Spirochaetales bacterium | reverse complement strand
GGCATCGACTGCCTGCAGGTCATCGAGGTCAAGGCCGGGATGGATCTGCTCCGGCTGCACCGGGAGTTTGGCGACCGGCTGAGCTTCATGGGCGGGATCGACGTGCGAACGCTCTACACGAACGACCGCTCGGACGTCGACCGCGAGCTCGAGGCAAAAATCCCTACCGTCAAGAACGGCTTCGGCTACGTACTCCACAGCGACCACTCGATTCCGAACACCGTGGAGTACGACACCTACCGCTACTTCGTCGACCGGGGCCTCGAGCTCGGCACCTACTAAAGGAGACACGATGTCGCACAGGGACGGATGGGCCGCGATCAACCTGGAGATGCCCAAGCGCATTCCCCGCACCGAGTACTCGGCCGACGCCTACCACTGGCCGCTCATCGCGCGCGTCACCGGCATGGACGTGACCGCGGACTCTCCGCCCGAAGAGCGCCAAGCCGCCTCGAGGGCCTTCCGCGCGGCCTGGAAGTACGACTTCGCGTGGAGCACGATGGTCAGCTCGTCGTACCTGGGCGAGTACGCGACCGATATGGGGCACGCGGTCTACGCGGCGGACGGCTCGGACCGGCGGGAGCAGAGCGAACCGGTTTTCAGCACGCCCGAAGAGGTGCTCGCCTTCGACCCGCTCGAACAGCTTCCGTTCTACGAGCACGACGAGCTCGTGAAGCGGTTCAACGATCACTACCGCGCGAACGGTGAGCGCATGCCGGATGAGGTCAACATGACCGGCACCTACATCACGGTCGTGAGCGGACTCATCGCGCTCCTTGGCTGGGACATGCTGCTGCTCACCGCGGGAACCGACGCCGACGCTTTCGGCCGGTTCACCAACCGGTACGCCGAATGGGTCATGCGGTTCTACGCGGCGCTCGCGGAAAGCGAAACGCCGCTCGTAATGACGCACGACGACATCGTCTGGACCTCCGGGCCGTTCATCGCGCCGGAGTGGTACCGCACCTACGTCTTCCCGAACTATCGCCGCTTCTTCGAGCCGCTGAAGGCGGCGGACAAGAAGATCGCCTTCACCTCAGACGGCGACTACACGCTGTTCATCGATGACCTCGCAGAAGCCGGGGTGGACGGCTTCGCGATGGAGCCGATGACCGACATGGCCCTCATCGCCGAACGCTACGGGCGCACGCACTTCTTTATTGGGAACGCGGACACGCGCGTCCTGCTCCACGGCTCGCGCGACGACATCCGAGCGGAGGTCGAGCGCTGCATGACGATCGGTCGCAACTGCCCCGGATTCTTCATGGCCGTGGGGAACCACATCCCGGCGAACACGCCGGTTGAGAACGCCCTCTATTACAACGAGTGCTACGAGGAGATGATGCTCCGGTAGCCGCAGGAGGTCTGTCTCGTGACTGGATACATCCTCGCGGCCGGATCCGGTCGCCGCATCGCACCGTACGACGAGTGCCGCCCCAAATGCCTCGTGCCCGTGCTGAACCACCCGGTGCTCGACTACGCGCTCGACGCACTCGCCGAGGCGGGTGTCCCGAAGGTTGTTGCCGCGGCGAGCCGACATGCGAGCGACGTGCGGGCAGCCGCGCTTCGCTGGACTGACGAGCGAGGCGCCTCCCGGGCGAAGGTCGGACCCGAGCTCGACGTCGTGGACGCGGGGCCCACCGACGGAACCGCGGAGACGCTTCTCGCCTGCACGACCTCCGATGATCGCGCGCTCGTCCTCTACGGGGACGTGCTTGTCGACGGCGCCGACCTCGCGCGGCTGCTCTCGGAGGCGGACGAACGGCCGGAGGCGGTGATGATCCTCCTCTCCCCGGTCCCCGAATCTGAGAGCGGCGACCACATCGTCGTCCGCACGGAAGGCCACCGCGTGATCTCGATTCTGGGGCACCCGAGGGGTACCGCCGGAGGCCGGGTCGTCGCGGCCGTACTGCCGTCCGGGTTTCGCCGGTTTCTCGAGGCATGCCCGTCGCTCTTCCCAAACGTCCAGGTAGGGATGATGCCGCCGCACGAGCGCCACCTCGAAGCGGCGATCGAGACCTTCCGTGCATCGAGCGCGGGGAGTGAGGCCCCAGTGGGGGCGGTACTCACGTCGACACCGGTCGTCGACATCGACAAGCCGTGGCATATTCTCGAGGCAAACGAGACGGTCCTGCGGCGCGCCTGCGCGACGCTCTCGGAGCACCGGCTCGGTGACGGCGCGAGCATTGACGAGAGCGCGAGCATCGACGGCTGCGTCCGCCTTGGGCGCAACAGCCGGATCGGCCGAAACGTCATCGTCCGCGGGTCGCTCATCGCCGGTGACGATGTGGTGATCGACGCCGGTGCGATCATCAACGGTAACGCGGCAGTCGGAGATCGCAGCTTCGTGGGAAACGCGTGCTTCGTGGAAGGCGGAGCGGTGATCGGTCGCGACTGTGTTGTGAGCCATGCGGCCGAGCTCGACGGGGTGATCTTCAACGGCGTCTATCTCTATCACTACATGGAGATCTACGGCGTGGTGGGCGAACGGACCGACATCGGCGCGGCAACGGTCTGCGGATCGCTTCGCTTCGACGATGGACGGACCACGCACCGCGTGCTCGGCCGCAGAGAGATCCCGCGCACCCACGCGAACGCCACCTTCATAGGAGACTACTGCAGAACCGGTGTGAACGCGACGATCATGCCGGGGAGGAAGATCGGTCCGTACAGCATCGTGGGCCCCGGCGTCGTGCTGGAAGAGGACGTCCCGCCGCGCACGGGCGTGCGCGTGAAGCAGGAACAGGAACGCTATGCGTGGGGGCCGGAGCGCTACGGATGGTAGCGCCGGCGGCGGGTCGGCGCCCCCGGCGCGGCTCCTACACCGCCGTCGTGGAGGGCCACTCGATCCGCACGCCGCGGGCGACGAGCCTCTGCTGGAAGTCTGCGAGCATCTCCGGCGTCTCGTACACCTGCGCCGGCTCCGCCTTTCGCTCGAGGCAGAAGGCGGCGAGCGCTCCTGCCGCCTCGCCGATGTTCCACTCCACGGGGTGGAGCCGGTAGCACCCGTTCGAGATGTGCGTTACGCCGAGGTTCTTGCACGCAGGCAGGAGGTTACGCATCCGCACCGGCACGAGCGCGCCGAGCGGTATCTGGAAGGGCAGCGCCGAGACGTCGATGTAGTTGTCGCCTCCGGTGGAAATGTGCAGGTCGATCCGGTAGTGGCCTATGCCGACGCTGTCGTTGAAGGCTTCCCCCCGTTGGCCGAGAAGCTCCGCCGGGTCGGGACGCGACGGGATCCGGGTCACCCCGTGGCGCATCTCGGTGCCCACGTGCGCCTCGGTGACGGTGAATCGTGCACGGATCCGGCGCGACTCGCGGATGTAGGGGTACTGCGCGAACCCGTCGTTCGTCCCGGTCGCGTCGCCGCGCGGATAGAGCCCGGGGTAGCCGGTGCCGCCGCTCGTGTAGTTCGGCGCGTCGGTCTGCAGCCAGTAGAGGAGCGACTTCGCCATCTCCTTCGACTCGGCAAGCGCCCTCGAGCGCTCGGCCGGGTCGCTACTCATCAGGTTCGCCTCGATGTAGTCGTTCATCGGCCAGTTCGCGATCGTCGCCTCGTGAGGAACGTGGGCCGGGTCCCAGTGGCGCGCGCCGACGATCTGCCGGTAGGCGAAGTAGCTCTGTCCGTCCCTCCCCGCCGCCGGATCGCGCTCGGCCGCAAAGAGACAGTTGTGCCGCGGCTCGAGCGTCCACGGTGCAGCGTCGGTCCAGCTGAACAGCTTGCCCGGCCACGCCGGCTCGACCGGCGGCGTATACGCGCGCCACCGCTCGTACTGCGACGGCTTGTCGACTGTGTGGTCCGCGCCCGGGGCCGGGTCGTACCCCACGGCGAAGCACCAGGTGATCGCCTGCACGTTGTCCGGACTCGCCGCGGGCGGTGCGTGGAGCTCGCCGGTCTGCCCCGCGGACTCCGAGCCCACGACGAACTCGGTACCGGTGAGCGGCAGGAGATCGCCGAGCTCGCTCGCATCGAGCACGAACGAGGCGGCCACCGTCAGATCGGGCTCGCCACGGAACGAGGCGAAGGTGACCGCGCGCACGCGGTCCCCCTCGACGTCCGCCGCGACGGGCTCGACGAAGCGCACGATCCGCAGCAGCCCCCTCGTCTCGTACGGCGCGAGCATCTGCTGAAGCACCGCGTGCGAGACCTTCGGCTCGTGGCACAGGCGCGAGACGAACCCGGTGCCCGGGTTGAGGTGCTCTTCGAACCTCGCGTCGGCATTGAGCGGATAATGGTCGCGGTACCAGGCGCGCACGGCATTGCGGAACCGCTGGTAGGTCACGGTACCGCCGTGCGTCTCGATCCACCGGTTCTCATCCGGCGGCACCGCCTGGCTTGTCAGCTGCCCGCCGACCCACTCGCACGGCTCGGTCATAATGACGCTCCTGCCCGCCGCGCAGGCGGCGAGCGCGGCGGCGCATCCGCCGGTTCCGGCCCCGACGATCAGGACGTCGGCGTTCGCATGGTTCATACTGGCTCCCTCGTGCCCGTGGCCGTCGCGCGGCCATCGCGCGGGACATCGTACCACAGCGACTCGCCTGGTGCACCGCCCGGCCGCTTTGCGCGCACCCGGCTTCGGCCATATCTTTGACCCATGGCACTAGCACAGGAACAGTGCGCGCCGTGCCGCGGCGACGAGCCGGCGCTCGGGCGCGCAGAGATCGACGAGATGATGCGGCACATCGACGACACCTGGGAGCTCGTCGAGCGGGACGGTGTTCCGCGGCTGAAGCGTCGATTCAAGGTCAAGGGGTTCCAGCCTGCGCTCGACCTCACGGCCGCGGTGGGACGCATCGCCGAAGAGCAGGGGCACCACCCGCGTATCGTGACCGAGTGGGGCGCGGTGACCGTCGAGTGGTGGACCCACAAGATCCGCGGCCTGCACGCGAACGACTTCATCATGGCGGCGCGCACCGACGAGCTCGGGGGGATGTAGGCGAGCGATCAACCGGTTGTGCAAATCGGCTTCACCGCGTAGTGTAGCCCATGATCGAACGCACCCTGCGCCCGCTGCCGGAGCACATCTATCCGGCCCGCAACTGGTCGATTCTTGAGACCGAGTTCGACGAGGATTGGCTCGGAAATGCGGAGACGATCTTCGCGCTCTCCAACGGCTTCCTCGGCATTCGGGGGATATTTGAAGAGGGGCGACCGGCGATCGAGCCTGCGACCTTCTGCAATGCCTTCCACGAGACCTGGCCGATCGTGCACGCGGAGGAGGCGTACGGGTTCGCCCGCACGGGGCAGACGATCGTCAACGTGCCGGACACGACGCTGATGAAGCTCTACGTGGACGACGAGCCGCTCTTTCTGCCCACCGCGCGGCTGACCGAGTATGAGCGCGAAATCGACTTCCGCGACGGGATACTGCGCCGCGACCTGAACTGGTCGTCGCCCGCGGGCAAACAGGTTCGCATCTCCTCGCACCGGCTCGTCTCGCTCGAGCACCGCCACGTCGCGGCGATCCGTTACGAAATCACCACGGACACCGACGCGCCCATCGTCATCTCCTCGCAGATGCTCAACCGGCAGGACAGCCGCGCGATCGACGAGCCTTCCGGGAACGGCAACGGTGACCCGCGACGGGCGAAGGCCTTCTCTCACCGCGTGCTCCACGCGCACAGTCACACGGAGGATGAGCTTCGAATCTGTACCGGGTACCGGACGACGAACTCGAAGATGTCGCTCGGCGTGGGAATCGAACACACCATTGAGACGGACAACCCGTGGCTCGCCGATCGAAGCTGGTCGGAGGACCTCGGGAAGGTCGTCTTCACGATCGACGCGCGCGCCGACGTCCCGGTTCGCATCACGAAGTACGCGACCTATCACACTTCGCGCTCGGTGCCGCCCATCGAGCTCGTCGACCGGTGCAACCGCACGCTCGACCGGTGCGTTCGCGACGGGTACCGCGAGCTCGAGGAAACGCAGAAGGCGTGGCTCGCGGAGTTCTGGAGCGGTGCCGACGTCTTCATTGAGACGGAGACGCGGATCCAGCAGGCGGTGCGATGGAACATCTTTCAGCTCTGCCAGGCGTCCGCCCGCGCAGAGACGACCGGGATTCCCGCCAAGGGCCTCACCGGTCAGGCGTACGAGGGACACTACTTCTGGGACACCGAGATCTACGTTGCCCCCTTTCTCTCCTACACGAGTCCGAGGACCACACGGAACCTGCTCCGCTACCGCCACTCGAAGCTCGACAAGGCGCGCGAGCGCGCCCGTGAGCTATCCGAGAAGGGAGCCCTCTTTCCCTGGCGGACGATCAACGGCGAAGAGGCCTCGTCCTACTACGCGGCGGGGACCGCACAGTATCACATCAACGCGGACATCGCGTACGCGATCAAGCGATACGTGAACATCCGTGGCGACCGGGACTTCCTCGCGGAGGCCGGCGCCGAAGTACTGATCGAAACGGCACGCATGTGGGCGGGCCTCGGATTCTTCAGTCCGCACGCCGAGACCTTCCACATCCACGGAGTAACCGGACCCGACGAGTACACAACGGTGGTGAACGACAACACGTTCACCAACCTCATGGCCCGTGCGAACCTTCGGTTCGCCGCTGAGGCGGTTCGCTGGATCCGAGAGCACCGTTCGGGCGCCTACGCTCGACTCCTGCATGAGACCAACCTCGCGGACGACGAGATCGAGCTCTGGGAACGCGCGGCCGAGCAGATGTACATACCGTACGACGAGAAGCGCGGCATCCTTCCGCAGGACGCGAATTTCCTCGAAAAGGAGAAGTGGGACTTCGACGCGACACCAATGCACCACTACCCGCTCCTCCTCCACTATCACCCGCTCGTCATCTACCGGCATCAGGTCATCAAACAGGCCGACGTTGTGCTCGCGCTCGTCCTGCTCGGCAACGAGTTCTCGCTTGAGGAGAAGCGGCGAAACTTCGAGTATTACGACCCGCTGACGACCGGCGACTCCTCGCTCTCAGCGTGCGTGCAGTCGATTCTCGCGGCCGAGATCGGCTACGAGGAAAAGGCAATCGAGTACTTTGACTACGCGCTCCTGATGGATCTCGCGGACGTCGCGGGGAACGTCGTCGACGGAGCCCACGTCGCCTCCACCGGAGGCGTCTGGATGAGCCTGACCTACGGTTTCGCCGGCATGTCCGACTTCGACGGTAAGCTCGCGTTCGACCCTCGCCTCCCGAAACACTGGGGCAGGTTACGCTTCCCCCTTCGCTTCCACGAGACACGACTCGAGGTCGACATCACGCACGATGGGGTCACGATCACCCATCGCGGCGGAGAACCGCTTTCGATCACGATTCGCGGCGCGGAGTACACGCTCGAGGCGGACAAGCCGGTGGAATGCCGGTAGCCCCCGTCACCGGGGGGCACTCACGGGCGCCGCCGCTGCCGCTTCGTCTCCGAGCGCCGCCGCTTCTCTTCGAGCCGCCGTTCGACTGCCGCACGCGACGGGCGCGTCGGTCGCCTCCGCCGCTTCGGACGGATCGCCGCGCCAATGAGATCGAGCGCGCGTTCCATCGCGATCTCGCGATTGGCCGACTGGCTGCGGGTCTGCGAGCAGTGAACGACGAGCTCGTCGTTCGCGTTGATCCTGTTCGCGAGTCTCTCGCCAATCCGCTCTCGTTCGGTGGGAGACAGATCGAGTCCGTCGAGCGGGACGTGGAGCGTGACCTGCGTGTTGACCTTGTTGACGTTCTGCCCGCCCGGTCCGCCTGATCGCGCGAAGCTCTCCCGGGCGACCGAACGGACCGTCCGCTCGAGCTCTTCGCGCACTACGGTCCCTCCACCTCTGCATAGGCGCGCTCGAAGAGCGCCTTCAGATAGCCGATCCCGTAGGCGAGCCCGACCGTGTCGTCGCCCGTTGCACCCATCTTCGGGATGTGGTCGAGCGTGACGGTGCCGGTATAGCCGACGCCGACGATCGCCTTCGCAATCTCGTACATGTTCATATAGCCGTTATCGAGAAAGGTCTCGTGAAACTCCGGAAGCGGCGCGTTGATGTTGCGGAAGTGGATGATGTTGATCCTCCCCGCGCTGCCGAACTCGCCGATCCCTTCCACCACGTCCCCGAATCCCGTTCCGCCTTCGAGCCAGCAACCGGTACAGAACTCCATCCCAAGATTCGGGCTGCCCCCGATCTCGAAGGCACGGCGGTACGAGTCTATGCTCTTCACGAGGCAGGCAACACCGCCGAGCTCGTCCGCCGGCGGGTCGTTCGGGTGCAGGGAGAGGCGCACCCCCGCCTCTTCGGCGACCGGGAGCACACGGCGCACGAAATACGCGAAATTGTCCCAGATCTCATCCTCGCTGTAGCGCCTGCCGTGCGTGTGCGGGCGGGCGGCGACGTCGTCCATCGCGACGTGACGGGTCGGCGTGCCGCGCGTGGTCGCGGGCTGCGGCGAGTTCCACGTTCCCGTGGGAACCTGCTCGAAGGTGAAGGTCGTCACGCCGACCCCCGCCTTCCCGAGCTCACGAAGAAAGCGGTTGAACGCTTCGATCCTCTCGTCGCGCCTTTCGGTCGCAAGAATGATGTCCGCGCACTTGCCCAAGTCCATATTGCCCGCATTGTAGAGCTCGAGACCGTACTCCTCGACGCGTGATCTCAGACGGGTAAGGAAGTCGGCCGTCGTCTGCTCAGGCTTCACCCAGACGTAGCAGCAATCAACCCCCAGCTGCTTCCCGAGCAGAAGCGTCGCGTCGCTCACGTCGTGGTCTATCCTCATGGAGAGCTTGACGCGCCCCGCAGCCGGACGCGCGAAAACCGATTGATACATAGAATGACCCCTTTCGTGAGATTCTACCACGAGGGCATCGAGTAGGTCACGGTGACGAACCCGTTACCCTACCCCCACAACTCGTCGTCGACTGCGGAACTCGGGTCGACCAGCGGGAAGTACGTCGCCACGCCGTCAGGATCGGCGAACTCGGTCAGGGTGAGCTCGACGCGCTCGTCCCGACCGTGCGTGTTCGTTCGCTGCCCGGTGACGCGGCAGGCGGTGCCTCCCGGCCGTGGACCTTCGTCGGCGAACGGCCCCTCAACGCTCTGCGGGTCGAGCGCGTACTCACCGCCGCACACGGCGCCCGCGTCGATCCCGGGATTACGGTGCGGGTTGAAGCAGTAGAGCATCGGGCCGCGTGCGAGCGCCGAGCGGCCGGCCTGCCGGCGGATCCCGCGGATCCATCGCCACGGCATCTCGACCTCGAGACGCACGTGATCGCCGCGCCGCCACTCGCGACGGATCGCGATGAAGCCGTCTCTGCCGCCATCCGGCGCCGGGCCGTCTTGCGGTTCGATGCCGTTCACCGTGACGCGAGGCGCCGCGGCGTACCCCGGTGTGCGCAGGGACAGCGTAAACCCGACCGGGCGGTCAGGGTTGATTTCGAGATCGACGAGGCCGGAGTTCGGATAGTCGGTCCGCTGCGTGAGCTCGACCACGATGTCTTCGTCGATCCGCACAGAAACAGAGCTCTCCGCATACAGGTTCACGAGCAGCTCACGCCCTCCGCCGGCGGCGATCATGTTCGGGAGCTCGGAGACGACGCGACGGAAGTTGCCGGGACAGCAGTACGTGTCCTTCTCCCAGTAGCGCCGCTCGCCCTCGAGCGGGACGTAGTAGCGCAGCCGGCGGCCGTCCGGCGACTGCGCGGCCGCGAGGGTGTTGTGTATCGCTCGCTCCATGAGATCGCCGTACCTGCCCGCGCCTCCCCGGCGCAGAAGCTTCCAGAGGAGCCGGATCAGGTAGGCAGTCGCGCACGTCTCGCCGATGTCGCCGCTGACGGTCTGGTCCGAATGCCAGCACTCTTCGATGCTGCACGTGCCGGAGACGAGCAGCGCCCGGTCGCCGAGCAGATAGGCGAGCGCCCGGTCGACTGCAGGCGGCACGTCCGTGGAGCCGTCGAGCTCGCGGAGCTCGAGCTGTGCGAGCGCGCGCTCGAGGTAGGCGTACATGTGGCCCTCGATCGGCTCGAAGCGTCCCTCCACGATCCCGAGGTCCCAGGCTTCAAGCCCGAGCCGGTCCCGAGCGAACCGCGCGTAGCGCTCATCGCCGGTAATGCGCGAGAGCGCGACCATCGCACGGTCGAGACCGAGCAGCCCGAGGTGCGGCGACACGGTGCCCCACGGCTCCTTCCCTGCCTGTTCGAGCGTCGCGGCATCGAGCCTCGCGAGGAGGAGGTCGCCGGTCTCCCGCGCGACGGAGAGCGGTACGTCGTCGGCATGAAGCTCGTAGTCGGCCAGCAGGGCAAGGACGAGATAGGCCACCTCGTGCACATCCCACAGGCGCTCGTATCGCGACGGGGAAGCAAAGGTGCCGAGGTACCCGTCGGGTTCCCGAGCGCCGATCAGCGTGTCAAGGACGAACCGGCGCCGCTCGAGAAGCCTCGCTTCGCCGGTCTCGTGTGCCATGCGGGTGAGCGCTTCGAAACTCTTGCCGAGTCCCACATAGCCGCCCGACTCGGACTTGGAGACAAAGGGCGCGAGGAAGTCCGACTCCCAGTCGAGCGCGAGCAGGTTCCCCCCCCACGTGCGCCGATAGAGATTCCCAAGGAACCCGGACAGGCTCCCGGAGCTCATGGAGCCAAGCGCAGTCACCGGTCTGACCGGCCCTCGACCGGCTTCGACTCGTACGGAGGGGCGCTCACCAGCTGGCTCGTCATGCCGCCGTCAACAATCATGTTCGTGCCGGTCATGTAGCTCGACTCATCGCTCGCGAGGAAGACCGCCGCGCGCGCAATCTCTTCCGGCGTACCTACGCGGCCTGCCGGGATGTTGGACCTCCAGTACGCGAGGCACTGTTCGAGGTCGGGTGCGGCGTTCTGCACATCCTTCCAGATCTGCGTGTCGATCAGGCCCGGCGAGATCGCGTTGACCCGGATCCCGCGCGAGGCGAACTCGATCGCAAGCGCCTTCGTCAGCCCTATCACGCCGCATTTCGCCGCGTCGTATGGCGCCGCCCCGTGAACCGAGGCGATCGTGTGGACCGTGGAGATGTTCACGACACTGCCGCCGCCGTGATCGAGCATGCTCCGAATCGCAAGGCGCGTGCAGAGGAAAGTGCCGCGAAGATCCGTGTTGATGACGCGATCCCACTCCTCGACGGTCGTCTCCTCGAAAGCCTTGGCGAAATTGACCCCCGCATTGTTCACGAGGACGTCCACCGCGCCGAGCTCCTTTCTCGTCGTCTCGAAGAGCCGCCGGACGTCGTCCTCGCGGCTGATGTCGCAGCTCACGAAGCGCGCGTCTCCCCCACGCCGGCGGATCTCGTCGCTCACTTGTTCGCCCACATCGGGGTTCGGCGCGGCGCCCACGACGGCGGCGCCCTCCGCCGCGAAGGCCTCCGCGATCGCCCTGCCGATCCCGCTGCTCGAGCCGGTGACGATCGCCACCTTACCCTGTAGTCTCATGCCTTGCTCCTTGCGCCCACAAGCCACCGCTCCTTGACCGCGGCGACCGCATCCGCCGAACCGCAGTACGCGAAGGTCTCGCACACGTCGGTCACGCGATACCCATTCTCCGGCGACAGATACGGTGAATGGTGCTCGAGCTCACCGAAGCCGCCGAGTGCTCCATCGTCGACGTAGAGCTGCTGCACGTAGCCGGCAGCGCGCGGATCGTCGGCGGGGAGAGTGGCCGGAACATCCGAGCACCGTTCGCCGGGCGTAACCGTGAAGGCCCGAACGACGAGCATTCGCCCCGCCGGCGCGTCGAACTCGGCCATGGCAAGACCGACGCTGTCGGTCGCGTGGAGCCCGAGTTTCCAGCTCGTGGGGGTATCGACCACGCAGGTGAGCAGGCCCCCGGAACCGCGCGGTGCCACGTCGAAGCGCGGCGAGTCGATGAACGCGAGCGTTCGCGGGGCATGCCTCGAGGTGGGGACGGTGATCTCGCTCCCCGGCACCACCTGCAGGATGCTCCAGACAGCCGGGCGAACGCTCTCCGACACCGATCCTTCGGCGGTGAGTGTCGTCGCCGACCGGTATCCGGCGCTAGTGACGCTGCCCGACCGCACCTCGCCGTACGGCGAGGTGGCGAGAGGCTCCACGACCCGTCGCCGGATCAGGTCCACCGTCGAGTCCGCGCGACGAAAGTAGACCGAGTCCCGCGACACGATCTCGCAGGCCCGGGCGTCGGCACCCTTCAGAATGAAGCGTCCCGGATCGACACTCTTGCGCACGACGACGTCGAGCCGTCCGCCCCCGACATCGGTGACGTTCGTGTCGAGCTCGGGCGAGATCCACACACGATCGCCGCCGTAGTTGATCCACGAGGGATCATCGGCCGCGAAGAGCGGTTCGTTCACCCAGAGCGCGTTCTGGCGGCCATCCGGAAAGAGGCCGACGACACGCCCCCACGCGGGAACGACGACGACGCGACTGTCAAGAATGACCGGGTTATGGCCTGACTGTTTGACGGCATCGACGAGCGCCTCGAGCATATTCCCCCGGGAACGACAATGATGGGTCACCCCAAGAGTGTCAACACTGTCGCCGCTTGTCGTGCCGCTGTCACGCGCACGGCGCGGAGAAACCCGCCGCTCACCCCTCTACGAAGAAGGGCTGAGTCCAGGCCGACGTCTCACCGGTGCCCCAGCACTCGAAACGCACGTAGCTCGCGCTGTCCGGGAACATCACCTCGATCTCGCTTCCATCGGTCTGTGCGAACCTTCGTCCCGTCTGCATGAGCGCAACGATGCGCGCGGCGTTCGGCGCGCGCACCCGGATCGTCTCGCCTTCCACCTCGATCGCCTCGATCTCCACGCCGGTCGACGCGTAGAACCGCCCGGCCCCAAGCGCCTCGACCACCGCGTCCACGGAACGTTCCCGGACGTACGCGACGTTCCACCCGAGCTCCACGTCGGCCTCCGGCAGGTGACTGTCGTCGTTGGCGAAGCCCCACACGCGTCGACCCTGAGCAAGCAGCCTGTCCCACTTGTCCGTCGCGTACGGACTGCCGTCGAGCCGACCAATCGTTCCGTTGTAGATCTCGAGACCCGCGAAGTCGACCCATTCGGCCATGCGGTCGAATGGGCAGTGGCTGAAACCGGACTGCCAGTTCGGGTGATTGACCACGCCGAACCCGCCTCCGGCGGCGATCGCCGTGAAGACGTTCTGCCGAAGCGGATCCGGCGCGACGAGGCGATCAGCGTTCACGTGCAGCAGGTGCGGCCCGTTTGCGGTAACCTCGTTGCCGGGAATCAGCACCATCCCGTGCGGGTCAATGCGGTCATACTCGTTCGAACCGCTGAATACATCGTGGTCCGAGATCATGAGGAAGCCGTAGCCGCGCCGCGCGTAGTCCGTGACGACCTCCTGCAGCGGTCGTGAACCATCGCTAGCCGTGGTGTGGGTGTGCAGGTTCCCGCGGATCCATTCACCGCCGGAAAGCGGCTGGTACGGATGGGTGATCGTCTTCATGGAGCCTCCCTCGCATTTGCTTACT
>SLST01000244.1 GCA_007130265.1 Spirochaetales bacterium | reverse complement strand
GCGGGCACCTTCGTGCTCCTGCTGAGCACGTTGACCGTTGTCGGGACCCTTGTGTCGGACATTCTCCTCGCATGGATCGATCCAAGGATTGCCTATGAGTGACGAAACGGGCGGCGGATCGGCGAACGTTGTTTCCCGCTTCGTGGCGAGGCTCGTTCCCGGGAAGCAGCCTCGCAAGACGCTGGACATAGCAACCGCATCGACTCGACAGCTCGTCTGGCTGAACTTCAAGAAGCACCGGGTTGCGACTGCGTCACTCGTCGTCATCGTAGTCATCTACGTCGTTACGATATTCGCACCGTTCTTTGCGCCGTACGAGCCGACGCGTTTCGACGCGGACCGAAGGCTGCAGCCGCCGCAGCGTCTGCGATTCATCAGCGACGAGGGCCTTCATCTTCGCCCTTTCGTGTACGGCTTCACGCGTGAGCGCAATCCGGAGACGCTGCGGCTTGAATACGAGGTGGACACTTCCCAGCGTTATCCCATCTTTTTCTTCGAGCGTGGCGAGGAGTACCACCTCTTTGCCGGTATCCGGGGGAACCTCCATTTCTTTGGAGTAAGAGAAGGGCGAGTTTACCTCCTGGGGGCAGACACCCTCGGCCGCGACATGTTCTCGCGCATTCTGTACGGCGGTCGCATCTCCATGTCGATCGGGCTCATTGGTGTCGCCGTCAGTCTGTTCCTGGGTATCGTCATCGGAGGTATCGCGGGCCTCGTGGGAGGTTGGATCGACAACATCATCCAACGTCTCATGGAACTGCTCCGCAGTCTACCCAGTATTCCCCTCTGGATGGGGCTGAGCGCGGCGGTCCCGCAGGAGTGGTCTCCGGTGCAGGTGTACATCGGGATCGTGGTCATCCTCTCGCTGATCGCCTGGACCGGCCTCGGACGCGTCGTTCGGAGCAAGTTCCTTTCGTTGCGGTCGGAGAACTTCGTTCAGCTCGCTCGCCTCAGCGGCGCCTCCAACTCGAGGCTCATATTCAAGCACATGGTGCCGTCGTTCGCGAGCCATATCATCGCGGAGGTGACGCTCGCTATTCCGCGCATGATCCTTGCGGAGACCGCGCTGAGCTTCCTGGGGATTGGGCTGAGGCCGCCCACGATCAGCTGGGGTGTTCTCATGCAGACCGCTCAGAACATCCGAACCGTCGCGCAGGCCCCGTGGCTTCTGCTTCCCGGTGTTGCAGTGATCATCGCGGTTATCGCTTTCAACTTCGTGGGGGATGGTCTCCGGGATGCTGCCGACCCGTACAGTCATTAGGAGAGATTCGTGAGCGACACACTTCTGCGAGTTCAGAACCTTGCCACACATTTCCACACCGATTTCGGTGTCGTAAGAGCGACCGACGGCGTCACCTTCGATGTCCGCAAGGGTGAGATCCTCGGACTCGTGGGCGAGAGCGGGTGCGGCAAGAGTGTGACGGCGCGCAGCATACTTCGGATCCTCGCGAAGAATGCGGAGATCGCCGACGGTAGGATCCTTTTTGGAAGCGACCTTGCGGGCGAGTCAGGGTACATCGATCTGGTTGCACCGAAAGACGACTCCAAGCTGCTACGCCGGATTCGCGGCAGAGAGATAGGCATGATCTTCCAGGAACCGATGTCCGCTCTCTGCCCTGTCTATACGCTCGGGAATCAGATAGCAGAGGTGCTGATCCTCCACGAGGATATGACGAAGTCGGAGGCGAGGGAAGAGACCGTCCGCCTGCTCGACCGCGTCGGCCTCGCTCAGCCCCGCAGGCACCTTGACTCCTATCCCTACCAGCTGTCCGGTGGCATGCGGCAACGCGCGATGATCGCGATGGCGTTGGCATGCCATCCAAAACTCCTCATCGCGGATGAGCCGACGACCGCTCTGGATGTGACTATCCAGGCGCAGATCCTCGACCTGATCATGGAGCTGCACGAAGAGTATAGGATGTCGGTGATCATGATCACCCACGATCTTGGCGTGATCGCGCAAGTAGCGGAACGAGTGGCCGTGATGTACCTGGGCAAGGTGGTGGAACAAGGGACCGCCCAGCAGCTGTTCAAGGATCCGCTGCATCCGTACTCGAAAGCGCTTCTGCGCTCGATACCCAAGGTCACGAGGCCACGTGGATCGCGACTCGCGACGATCTCCGGCTCGGTCCCCGATCCGTACAGCGTGCCGGAAGGATGCCCGTATCACACGCGATGCGATGCGGCAATGGCCGGTCTCTGTGATGCGACCGAACCGGCGATCGCGGAAGTCACGGACGGTCACGAGGTGCGATGCTTCCTGTACGAGGAGACGAAGACCGCGACCTTCACAGAGGCCGAGCATGTCTGAGCCCATCATCGAAGTACAGAATCTCAAGAAGCATTTTCCCATAGACAAAGGCTTCTTCAGGCGCACGGTGGGTCACGTGCGAGCCGTCGACGACGTATCGTTTTCCATCAGAAAGGGCGAGGTCTTCGGCCTCGTGGGCGAGAGCGGTTCCGGTAAGAGCACCACGGCTCTGACGATTCTCCGAGCTTGGCTACCCACCGCAGGTCGGGTGACGTTCCACGATTACCGGTCCGGGCGGACGCACGAGCTGAGCTCCCTTCGCACTCGTAAGCTCGTTCCTCTGCGCAAGGAACTGCAGGTCGTGTTTCAGGACCCGTACTCGTCGCTGAACTCGCGGATGACGGTTCGTGAGGTTATCTCCGAACCCATGGTCATCCACGGCGAGCACAACTCCAAGAAGATAGACGAGAAGGTTGTTCACCTGCTCGAGAGCGTCGGCCTGCGTGCACAGCACATCAACCGCTATCCTCATGCGTTCAGCGGCGGCCAGCGGCAGCGGATCGCCATTGCCAGGGCGTTGAGCGTCGATCCCCAATTCCTGGTATGCGATGAGTCAGTCTCGGCACTCGACGTTTCGGTTCAGGCGCAGATCCTGAACCTGCTCACCGATCTGCAGACGCAGTTCGACCTCACGTATCTCTTTATCGCCCACGACCTGAGTGTGATCAAGCACATCTGCGACAGGGTCGGTGTCATGTACGCGGGAAAACTCGTCGAGGTTGCTGATACCGACGATCTCTTTCGCGCGCCACGGCATCCCTACACCGAATCTCTGCTCTCGGCGGTACCCGAAGCCGACCCCGATGTGAAGGCGACCCGGATCGTCCTCGAAGGCGAGATTCCGAATCCCGCGAACCCTCCCTCCGGGTGCTACTTTCATCCGAGGTGCCCCTACGCCCGGGAGATCTGTTCCACCGAAGAGCCTCAGCTGGGTCAGCCCGACGGCGACACCAACAGGTACGATGCATGCCTCTTCTCCGACGAGCTCGAGTTGACGGGCGTCAACGAAATCCCTGAAGAGCACTCGATCTAGCCGTTGATCGCGCCTGTCGGCGCTTGACGTGAGCGACCCTGGATGTCATTTGCCATAGTGAACGGATCATATGGCGAAACAAGTGCGGCTCCTTCGCGTTGACCGGGTCTTCGGGCCGTGAGACAATTCTCTGTAGATGGTGCTCTGGAGGTGATTCAGCGAAGCATCATGAAGCATAACGAAAAGGAGATGGCCATGAGAAAACGATTGATACTGATGTCTTCACTTGTTTTGGCACTCGCGCTCGTCTTCGCGGCGCCGCTGTTCGCGACAGGAGAGCGGGAAGCGGAGACTGTGGAGCCGGTGACGTGGGATCCGGACCCGAACGCGATGTGGCGGCAATTCGTGACTCCGCAAGTGTACACGCAGGCAACCGGACAGAGGCTGCCGTCTCTGAACGAGGCGCCTGATCTTGCTGAGCGAGTTGCCGCAGGCGAACTGCCGCCGGTCGAAGACCGGGTACCGAGAGATCCAATGGTAGTCCAGCCGACGCATGAGATCGGCGCCTACGGAGGGGACCTGAACCGGGCATGGTTCGGGTACTCCGACGAGTGGGGTCCGGGTCAGTTCCTCGGTGAGCGATTCGTAACCTTTAACGAGGCAGGCGAACTGATTCCGAACGTTCCGAAGAGCTGGGAGATCCGTGACGGGGGAAATACGCTGATCTTCAACCTGCGAGAAGGGATGAAGTGGTCCGACGGTGCACCGCTCACCGCGGACGACGTCCTCTTCTACGTGAACGATCTGAAGTTCTTCGAGCCGCTTGCCGGACTTGCGCCGCAGCCCTGGGACGATTTGAGATTTGGCGGCGAGCGCATACGGGTTCAGAAGTTGGACACGTACACCGTGAGAATCGACTTCGCTATTCCCGCCGCGCAGCAATTCCTCGTCCAGCGGGCGACCTGGGGGCCGTATACGATGATTGCCCCTTCACACTATTTGAAGCCCTTCCATCCCAATCACACTCCGCAGAGCGAGCTCGATCGGATGGCGGCCGATGCCGGTGTGGACGACTGGGTCGCGCTGTTCCAGCAGAAGTTTGACGACAGTAACGGGTGGCAGCGCAATCCTGAGCTGCCGGTCGTCTTCGCCTGGCGTCCAGTCAATACGGGCAGCGCATCGACCTTCCGCCTGGAACGGAATCCGTACTACTGGAAGGTAGATACCGAGGGTAATCAGCTGCCTTATATAGACAACGTCCTCTACCAGCGACTGGACGATGCGGAAGTCCTCAACGCCCGGGCAGTCGCCGGCGAGCTCGACTTCCAGCTTCGTCATATCGCCTTCGACAACTACTCGCTCCTGCGGGAAAACGAGCAGCGCGGTGGGTATCGCGTTGGTCGGTATACGTCCGATTCCGTCACGGCGCTGGCGCTTCGGCCGAACCACACAGTCGAGGACCCGCTGAAGCGGGAACTGTTCGACACCCAGGAGTTCAAGATTGCGCTCTCGCACGCGATCAACCGGGAAGAGGTGAATGAACTGCTCTTTGCCGGTCTGGGCACCCCGCGCAATCCTGAGGGGTATTTGCCGGGCAGCCCGTTCTACGACGAAGAGCTGGCGTACGCGTACAGCGAGTACGATCCCGACCGGGCGAACCAGCTGCTGGACGAGGTTGGGATGGCCGCGCGTGACGGTGATGGTTTCCGGCTCGGCCCTGACGGAAACAGGTTTCAGATCACGATAACCGCGATGACCACGACGTCGAGCGACATGCTGGAGATGGCAAAGCAGTACTGGGAGGATGTGGGAATCAGAACGCGCATCGACCAGGTGGAGCGCGGGCTCTATGAAGAGCGAGAGTTCTCCAATAACTATGAGTTCTCCGGGGCATGGGGCATCGGCAACGCGATCAGGCCCGACTTCGAGGCGATCTACTTCGCGCCGGTCACCGGCCGACGCGGCAACATCTACTCCTCCGGCCCGTTGTGGGGGACCTGGTACATCAGCGATGGTGAACGCGGCGTTGAGCCTCCGCCGTACGCGAAGCGTCTCCAGGAGCTTTACGAGGAGATAGCGCTCGCCGGCGGCGAGATCGACCGACTCAGGGAGATCATGGGTGAGATGGCCCAGATCCGCGTCGACAACATCCAGGCGATTGGTCTGGGCCCCGCGGAGATCCCAAGTTTTGCCGTGATCAGCAATCGGATACGCAACGTCCCGGTGAACCAGCCCAACATCGCGCTGTACCGAACCGAGGGCCGGACACTGCCGCAGCAGTTCACGGTCGTCGAGTAAGCTGGCGCGTCGTCTGACGCGACAATCTATGCAGAGGCCGTGCACAAAGCGCGGCCTCTCGCGTATCTCTGCGACTGCTATCCAGGCGAAAAGGTGTTGTCCGACGTCTGGCGGCGAAAGGGCCGTCCGAGTGAGTTCATGTACTCGTGCGGCGTCATTCTGAAGTGTTCCTTGAAGATCGTGCAGAAATGAGGATACGAGCGATACCCGCAGGCAAACGCGACTTCCTTCGCGGTGTACGGCCCCGACCGCATCATGTGCTCGGCAGCCGTCAGGCGTGTCTCGCGGAGGTGAGCGCGAAGGCTTCTGCCGGTGAGCTTGCGGAGTATCTGGCGCAGGTACGAGTAGCTGACTCCGACCTCCACCGCGACCTGCTCCGGGTCGAGTCGAGCGGAGTGATTGGCGGCGAGGTATTCCAGCGTCTTCCGGACGATCTTCTCCTGGTAGTGAAACGTGTTTTCGCAGCTGACGAGGGGAAGGTCGTGCGCTGGCGGAGACGAGAGGCGCTCCTGCAATGTCAGCACGAGCTCGTTCAGTTTGATGAACAGCAGCTGGATCGAGATCTCATCGCGTTTTTCGGACGCTCGTTTGATCGCCTTCAGGATGTCTTTCTCCTCCTCGGTGAACCGGATGGTTTTTCGGGAGATCGCCTCCACGGGTCGGCAGCGATAGCCGATGTTCAGGTAGTCGACCGGCTGGATCTCTCTCGCGGCCAGCGCGTGGGGCGTCTCCGGAGGGATGACATAGCCCTCTCCCACACCAAGGACGATGTCGCGTTCCTCGTCCGTCAGTTTGAGGGTTCCGTAGTCGACGAAAATCAGCTCCGTGTGTTCGCGGTGAAGGTGGCGGGGGTGCCTGTAGCGTGAGTGTTTGCCTTTGTGCATCGCGTAATCGATGTAGTAGACCGGCAACTGCGGCATTTCCCGCTGATGTTCGTCCTCGAGTGCGTGCCCCTGGAACTGTTCGTCCTGCGGCCCGTCCAGCGGGTGTACGACCATGGCGTTCGCTACTCCTACCTGTCCTGCGGGTAACGGGAAAGCAGATCCTCCGCCTGCTCGCCGGTCACACTTCGATTGGTGATCATCAGTCCTTTCGGACCGACTGCGCTTACGAGCTCGTCAATCTCCTCGACACGGGCATGCACCTGGACCGACTTGCCGTGGCTCAGGATGTGCCGCAGCAACTCATACCAACGACGCATGTCCTCGTTCCCCGCTCCGGGGATCCACTGGATGGCGCGAAGGTTTCGGATGCCGAGCAGCGTGTCGACGTGGCTGATCGCGTCCGGGCCGTCGAGATGGTACATGGCGTAGTCGAGCGAGTCGATCAAGTCGACCAGAGGCGGAAGACAGAACTCCCGGAACATATCGTCGGAGATCATGCACGAGTAGTCCTCCTGGGTCGCGCATGTGCGCCCGGGCGCCCAGATCCCCATCCAGTTCATGTTCCCCTGGTTGCCGGCACTCTCGATGATCGTTTCAACGCGGTCGAACTCGCGGAGCCAGAGCCGCGTCAGATGCTGCATGGCCGCATGGACCGCCCCGGGCTGCTCTGCCATCGCGAGGAGCAGCGGAACCGTCCCGTAGAGGGAGGCGAGCGTGTCGGCGATGCCGACAATGGGATACGAGGCGACGAAATGGTGGTCGCGGGACATCGCGACCGATCGCCGTGTCACCTCCCAGACGGTTCGGGCAAACCGACTCTGCTCGTCATGTCCCACATCGAGCACCGCTCCCAGCGTGGGGCAGCTCGATGCGGCCCAGAACGTGCGCGCATCGACCGCCTGCATGGGCGCACCAAGCATGCCGGCGAAGGTGGCCGCTCCCCAGTCGGGCCAATGGTACGGCAGCGCCACGCCGTGGTACTGCCGAGTTTCTATCTCGCGCATGGCGCGCCGGAGAACCCCGTCGACGTTGAACCAGTAGTCGTCGAGATCGTCGACCGGCTCCTGCGGTTCAGGGGGCGTGGTCAGCATCAGACACGGCGTCTCCTGTTCCTCGTGGTTCCACCACGCCATCAGCTTACCTTCGGTCACCGGGATCATGGACGAGAGAGTCCTGCTCATTCCGTTCTCCTTCGAGCCACGGCGCTCATCTACGAGGGTGCCGTTCGCCTCCGTCGCTGTCAAGACGGTGTGCGCGTACAGTTCTTTCCCGTAGTCGTCAGGATACCGCAGAAGAGTTCGGGCAATCATTGCCTGAGGGAGGAAGACAAACCATGGAGATACCCAATAAGGTCGGGCACATCGACTCGAAAACGAAGGAGAGCCGTGATACCGATCCGGTCTCAACCCTCATATTCGACCTGACGTCCGACAGCATCGAGCGGTTCGAGGAGAACGCCGGCACCGCGTCAGATTTTGGGGCAACCCACATGGTCATCACCGGAGACCTGCCGCCGGCAAGGTGGCAGCGTGTTCTGCCGGACGATCCCTATCCCGAGTGGTTCATGTGGCATCCGGACTTCCTGAAGCTCTTTGCCCCCGAGACACTCAAGCCTTACGTTGATCTTGCGTACGCGGAGCGCGTGAGGGAGATCCTGCGCAGGCGGTGCGTTGCGTTGCGTACGCATGGACTGAAAGCAGCCTGGAGTTCGAATGCACCTCAGGTCCTGCCGGAGGCGTTCTTCATAGATCACCCCGATCTTCGTGGTCCGCGTGTGGACCAGATGCACCGGGCGCGCATGCCGTATTTCGCACCGTGCGTCGATCAACCCGAGACGATGCTGCTCTACCGTCAGGCGGTGCAGAACCTGCTTGCCGAGTGCCCTGAGATCGAGATTTTCAGTTTTCTGACAACCGACTGCGGTTCGGGGTTCTGCTGGTCGCCGGGCCTCTACCCCGGAATCAACGGTCCGCTCTGGTGCAGGGAACGGCCAATGGCAGATCGAGTCTCGGGCTTCCTGATCGACCTGCAGGACGCGGCTGCCGACGTTGGTCGGACGATCGAGATCAACATCAACCAGATCGAGCCGAGGCAGTGGATGATCCCCTCCTTCGGTTCGCCGATGGAGATCGTGAGACGACTGCGTCCCGGTCTCGCCTTGAACGGGATGGAAGGTCCGGACGGACGCCGGTTCATGGATCATTCGGGTATCCGTTCGTGGCGCTCACCGTTCCTTCCTGTCGTCGGCATCCCCAATCCTTCGCTCTTCCGGACGACTCAGCCTGACGAGGCAGCTCCGCGTCGGACGGTCAGCTTCGGAGACCCGGCCCTGAGAGGGTTCAACCTTCGGCTCTACCAGGCGCTCAGCGAGTGCGCGGCCAGCGATCACGTTGCACGTCTCATGGCCATGAGGGCTCTCGCCGAGGAGGAAACGACTGCCGAGCTCGCAGACGACGTGCTTTCTGTCTGGGCGGCCCTGAGCGAACTCGACATCCGGCTTGACACGCTGGACTTCGGCCCGATGTTTCGCATGGGCCATCTTCTGGGGCGCTGGATCAACCGTCCGCTGGTGCCGTTCCCCGACGAGTTGACGGAAGAAGAGAAGGCACACTATCGGCCGTATCTTTTCCAGGCAAAATCGGAGGAGCAGGCCGACAACCTCGTCGACATCCAGGGAATGCGCATGTATGAAGGGTGGGGCGCCAAGCTGCTGTTCGAGCGCGTGATCGAGACCTCGGTCGCCGCTGTCCGGAAGGCAACACGGATCGTGGCGCGGATACGCGACGGGGTAAGCGATCGGACCAAGGAACACAGTTGGGGGATCTGCGCGCGACGGCTCGAGGCGGTCGAGTGCCTGGTACTCTCGGCGGGTCACGTGGTCGCCTACCAGGCGTTTCTGGATCGGGCCCGAGCCCAAGCCGGCGAGGAGGAACCTGAGCCGGCACCTCCTCTCGGCACCCGCAACAGCTGGGAGCGTGAGGGCATCATGCAGGTTGCTCGCGACGAGATTGACACGACCGTGCGTCTGCGGCGGTTGCTTCTTGACAGCGACGATGACATCATCGTTACCGCGGAGCGCGCCGACGACGAGACGATACAGCTTCTGAGTCCGCGGCTCGCCGACCAACTCAAGCGGAAGATAGACATCATGAACGTACATTGGCTTGACTACGACCGGCTCTACACACGAGCCAACCCCTGAGGTAAGCATGAGCGACAACACCGGAACGGCAGAACTCACATGGCTCGAAGGATGCCCCTCGGCTGCGACGGGCGTCTCATTCGGCGTTCCCTGGCGACGCGGCGCGCTGGATCGAAACGCTCCGTTGCGGCTCCGTTCAGGCGACGGCGGTGAAGTGCCGCTTCAGACCTGGGCCACGGCGTTCTGGCCGGACGGGACGGTGAAGTGGACCGGACACGCGACGACTCTGAGCGGACCTCTTCCGGAGAGCCTGGCGCTGGAGTTCGGAGAGAGGCGCGCCGGCGAAGTCTCCGTTCGCGTGATTGAGGAGCACGATTCGGTGAAGGTTGATACCGGGCTCGTTTCGTGCCGCTTCAATCGGGTCGGCTCCAACCTGATCGGCGAAGTCACGCGGGGCGGTGTCACCTCGTGCACCGGCGCTCGTCTCGTCTCGATACAAGAGCGTCGCTCCAATGCGGCTGGTCTGCCCACAGTGGCACACGAGGAACTCGTCAGCGAGATCGGCGAGCTGACCGTCGAGCAGCGGGGGCCGGTCCGTGCCGTCGTTCGGATCGACGGGCGTCACGCGTCGACAATCGGTACGCGGGCGTGGCTGCCGTTCCGAGTCCGGTTCTACCTCTACGCTGGGCAGGACTCCGTTCGGATGGTTCACTCGTTCGTGTACGATGGGAATCCCAACCAGGATTTCGTCCGTGGACTCGGGGTCGCGTTCACGTTTCCCGTCTCCGGCGCACTCTACAACCGCCACGTCCGCTTCGCGGGAGACACGGGGTACTTCACCGAGTCGCCGAAGACGCTTCTCAATCGGGAAAACCTCCGCTTCGTCAGGAACGCGAATGCAGATGCCCCTTCAGAAGCGACTGCTCGTTCCGTCGAGATGTATGAGCGTCAGATTCGCGGCGAGCGCGTCGTTCTCGACCCGGAGGACGATAGCGAGACGCTGCGATTGGTCGACGACGCTCCCACCTGGGACAGCTTCAAGCTCTTCCAGGACTCATCGGACTCCTACTCAATCCTCAAACGCACGAGACCCGGGTGCAGCTGGGTGAAGGCCGCTCAGGGCGGACGCGCGCGCGGTCTCGCATACTTCGGAGGCGAGTCCGGCGGACCTGCGATCGGGATGAAGGCGTTCTGGGAGAAGCACCCGCGGGCTCTCGAGGTGCACGGCCTGTCAGGCACGGAAGCCGAGGCTGTATGCTGGTTCTGGTCGCCCGACGCTCAGGCCATGGACCTGCGCCACTATGATACCGAGACGCACGTCGACTCGTCGTACGAGGGTGCAGCGGAGCTGCGTGCAACCCCGTATGGTGTTGCGAATACCAACGAGCTCTCGCTATGGTGGTGCGACGACACACCGCCGGTAGATGCGGCCGATGCGATGACTGAGCACATGCGATACGCGCCGCAGCTCGTGTGTGCGCCAGACCGGTATCACGAAACCGGAGTATTCGGCGTGTGGAGCCTCCCTGACCGGGCAACCCCCGCCAAGGCCTGGCTCGAAGACCAGCTCGACGCGCTCTTCGCGTATTACCGCGACGAGATCAACATCCGCCGATGGTACGGGTTCTGGAACTGGGGCGACATCATGCACACCTACGATGCCGTTCGTCACACCTGGTGCTACGACATTGGGGGCTACGCCTGGCAGAACACTGAGCTCGTGCCCAATATGTGGCTCTGGTACGCGTTTCTTCGCTCCGGACGAACCGACATCTTCCGGATGGCTGAGGCCATGACCCGTCACACGAGCGAGGTTGATCTCTACCACATTGGGGAGTACCGCGGACTGGGATCGCGTCACAATGTCGTCCACTGGGGCTGCGGCGCCAAGGAGGCGAGGATCGGGATGGCGGGTCTGCACCGGTTCTACCACTATCTAACAACCGACGAGCGAGTCGGTGATATCATGTCAGAGGTAAAGGACTCGGACTACACGACGGTGCAGATCGACCCGATGCGCGCGTACTTCCCGAAGGACGGCTTTCCCACGCATGTCCGCAGCGGACCCGATTGGGCCGCGTTCTGCTCCAACTGGATGACGCAGTGGGAACGGTTCGAGGATACGACGTACCGGGACAAACTGCTCGTTGGGCTGAAGTGCCTCGCAGACATGCCGCTTCGACTGCTCTCCGGTCCTACCTTCGGGTACGATCCGAAGTACGGCACTCTGACACATATGGGAGACGAGAACTACGGGTACCCGATGATCGTCGGGTTCGGCGCCCCCCAGGTATGGCTCGAACTACTCGATCTCCTCGACTCGAGATGGGCGGATCGATTCGCCGACATGCTTGCGGAGTTCGGCGAGATCTACCCGCTGCCCTTGCCCGAAAAGCGGAGTCGAACCAACGGGGCCCTCGGCATCGAAGTGGAGGAGGGAGCTTACCGGCCCTGGGGCACGGTCCTGTTCGCGGCATCGCTCATGGCGTTTGCCGCCGTCCGCCTGAACAGACCGGAGCTCGCGCAGCAGGTCTGGGACCTGCTTCTAGTGCAGCGGGAGCTCCCGATTCCCCCGCTGCCTGCGGAGCGCCGCGAAGTGGCGACGGAAGAGTACGTTCGCCCCATCACCGAGATTCCGTGGATGACCACGAACGGTACCTCGCAGTGGTGCCTGAACGTGATCGTAGCGCTTGAGCTCGTCGGGGAGTACCTGCCTCCACCGTGACGAGTCGTCGTTCACCCGAACCATGAGGAGGTAAGATGGAGACCGACTGTGACCGACTGAATCGCAGCTTCTGGCAGGATATGATCGACCTGGATATGCGAGAGATTCCCGGGCGATTCCGCGAGGCCCGTGACTCGCGCGAGAACCGGGTCAGAGCAGCGTTCGTGCGGGGCGCGCAGGACTCCAGCGCCCGGACCGACCAGCAGCTCTTCGACTCGATGTGGCTGGGTCGCGACGTGAACGCACAGATCATTGCCGATCTGCAAGACGACCTATCGTCTCTAGACGCGTGCGAAGACGACCCGAAGCGAACTCCACTCTACGATGTCTACGATCTCTACCGGAATGCTCGGCTGCTGTCCCTCTATGGCTGCTTCGGCTCGGGTAGCTCGTACATGCCGAACCGGCTCTCCCGGGACGCCGAGAGGACACTGCTCGAAGTGCTATGGCGACGAACCGTACACAAGAATGACATCGCGATAGCGCGCAATAGCACGTGGTGGCTCGCAGGCAGCGAAAACCATGATCTCAACACCAAGACGGCCAATCTGGTCAGCTCGGCAATCTTCGCCGCGGAGCCCGACTACGCCGCGCGTGTCTATCCCAATAAGGGCGCCGGTGACGGCTACGGATACATGGAACCCGGGCCCGGAGCCGTGCATTCGCGCCTGATTGCCGAGCCGCACGCAAACTGGTCGGACGGTGGGGAGTACACGCCACAGGATCATCATGAGGCGTGGATCGAGTTCTTCAAGGAGTACCTCCGGGAGCGGGTCCGTCGAGGTTTCTTTCTGGAGAACGGCTCGCCAACGTACATGAAGGTAACCGTCAGTTATCTCCTGCTGTTGCGAAGCTTCTGTGGCAATGATGAGCTCAGGAGGCTCGTCACGATGTTCCTGGATCTGTTCTGGGCCGACTGGGCGGTGCAGCAGCTCTCCGGGTTACGGGGTGGCCCCAAGACACGCCATCATCACTCTGCCGGCGGTTACGACTCCATGTCGAACTGGGCGCGCTTCTATCTCGGCGGTCCCGGCTGCACCGAGTCCAACTACGCGCAGCAGCTGATCAGCGACTATGAGTGGCCGGAGGTGCTCTGGGAGTTGGCCCTCGACAGGCAAGG
>SLST01000394.1 GCA_007130265.1 Spirochaetales bacterium | reverse complement strand
GTTCTGGAACGCATACTCATTCTTCGTGACCTACGCGAATATCGACGGGTACGAGGGGCACGCCGGCCGGGAGTCCGGCCGGCCTTCACCGGAGCACGAGCTCGACCGGTGGGTATTGGCGCGCCTGGCCACAGCCGCAGGTGAATGCGAGCGGGGACTCGCGGCGTACTCCGCCAATGCAGCGACCCGCGCCGTAGTAGAGTTCGTGGGTGAGCTCACCAACTGGTACATACGCCGGTCGCGCAGGCGGTTCTGGTCGCCCGGGCTCGACGACGCGAAGCGCCGGGCCTACGACACGCTCTCGTACGTTCTGACGGTGCTCTCACAGCTGCTCGCTCCGCTCGCGCCGTTCATTGCCGAAGAGGTGTACCGCGGACTCCACCCCGACGGCGCAGAGTCGGTGCATCTCACCGACTGGCCGGCAATCCCGGCGCGGGAGGAAGACGCGGGGCTGGTGCGGGAGGTCGCGATGGTCCAGCGAATCGCCCGAATGGGACTGTCGCTGCGCAAGCAGGCCGGGATTCGCGTGCGCCAGCCGCTCGCCGCAGCGGCGGTTCATCTCCCGGGCGGCAGTACTCTGTCCCCGTCACAGCGTGACGCGCTGATGGAAGAGCTCAACGTCAAACGCATCGAGACGCTCGCCAATCCTTCAGACGTTGCGCGAGTACGCGCCGTACCCAAGGCCCGCATCCTCGGTCCGAAGCTCGGCCGTGACATGCAGGAGGTTATCCGCGCCGCCCGTGACGGTCAGGTCCGCGTCGAGGGCGACCGTGTCGTCGTCTGGAGCGGTTCCCGGGAGTGGGACCTGCCGCCGGAGGAGATCGACGTTGGCTACGAGGGACGCGAGGGGGCGCAGGTCGCGTCGGAGGACGGCATCCTTATTGCAGTCGATACGGCGGTCACGGATGATCTGCTGGCCGAAGGTATGGCGAACGAGGTGAACCGGCACGTGCAGGAGCTCCGCAAGCGAACCGGCTACGCGGTCGACGATCGGATAGGGCTCGAGATCGACGGAGACCTGCCGGAGAGCTGGAAGCAGGCGATCGCGTCGTGGGCTCTCGCGGACCTCGACGAGGTGCGAGACCCGGACGGAGTAGCGGAGGTGACGATAGCCGGCGGAACGTTCACGCTCAAGGTCAGGCGTCGGTAGGCCTCACTGCGCGGTAACCGTCACTCTGCGCTTCGCCCGCTGCTGCGGAAGACCTCACCGCCGCGTATGACGGCGACGCGTCTCGCGTTGGTCCGCATCGCGTCGAACCAGGTGGGCGCGTCGAGGAGCACGAGGTGCGCGCGCCTGCCTGCCTCGAGTCCGTAGTGGGTGAGCCCCATGATGCGGGCCGGGTTGACCGTGATCGTGTCGAGCATCGCGCGAAGCGCGTCGAGCCCCATCATGTGGCCCGTGTGCGCCGCCATCTTGAGCACCTCGAACATCTCCCCGTACCCGAGCGGATACCATGGGTCCTCGACGCAGTCCTGCCCGCAGGCGACGGTGATCCCGGCGTCCATGAAGTCGCCGATGGGCGCCATCGCGCGGTGCATGGGGTGGCTGAAATGGCCGCCCAGGTGGACGTTGATGAGCGGGTTCACGATGACGGCCAGCTGTGCCGCGACCATCAGCGGAATGAGGCGTCGGCTCAGATAGTAGGGGTCCATGACGGCCGTAGAGGTGATGTGCGACGCCGCGACGCGCCCCTGCAGTCCAACCCGGGCGGTCTCCGCGGCAAGCGTCTCCACGTGCCGCGAGTGAGGATCGTCGGTCTCGTCGCAGTGGATGTCGACCAACAGCCCCCGGTCCGCCGCGAGCTCGAGCAGCTCGCGCAGGCTCTCCGTGCCGTGGTTGTAGGTCGGCTCATTGTGCGGGATACCGCCTACGACTTCGACCCCCATGTCAAGCGCGCGGTGAAGCTGCGCATTCACGTCAGGCCCGCCGTGGTACCCGTCCTGGGGGAACGCGACGAGCTGGATGTCCATCTTGCCGCCGAGCTCGCGCCGGAGCTCGAGTAACCCTTCCGCGCCTCGCAGCGCCGGATCGCAGACGTCCACGTGCGATCGGATCGCCTGGATTCCCATCGCGAAGGCCTGCTCGCAATACGCCTTCGCGCGCGTGTAGACGTCCTCCGCGGAGAGCGAGCTCTCCTTGTACCGAGCCCAGTTGTCGATTCCCTCACGAAGGGTCCCGCTCGCGTTGGGTATACGGGTCAGGACGGAATCAAGGTGGAAATGGGCGTCCACGAAGGGCGGCAGGAGAACACAGCCGCGTCCGTCGATCGTCTCGCGCGCCGGGCCGGCAGCGTCGCGTCCGATCGAGACGATCGAACCGTCGCGGACTGAGACGTTGACCGGATCGTCGTGGTGCGGCGTGGCTACATCCGTGATGGCGAGATCGAGCACGAGAACCTCCGGCGGATGGGCGCCCGGCGAACCGGACGCCCGAGACTGCAGTCTACGACTTCGCCTTGCCGACGCCGACGCCGACGCCGGCAGCCGTCATAATCAGATCGACGATGATGTAAAGGACGATCGCCGCGACGATACCGTTGATCGGCGGAACGCCGGGACTGAAGTAGGCGATAAGCGACGCGCCAACGTAGGCGACCGCGCCGGCGACATTGATCTTGGGCAGCTTCGCCTCGCTCAGCTTTGGGTACCTGCCGCGGTACTTGTAGAAGAAGTCGGCCATGATCACGCCACCGATGGGCGGGATGAACGTACCGAGCAGCAAGAGCCACGGAACGAGCCAGTCGTAGAAGCCGAGGATTGCGAGCAAGGTACCAATCGCCGCGCCAACGACGGTGAGTAGCTTCCGATTCTCCGTGCGGATCAGGTTACACCCGGCGACCGAGAAGTTGTAGACCGTGTTGTCCTGCGTCGTCCAGATGTTGAGAAACAGCATGATGATACCGGCGAGGAGCAGCCCCTGCAGAGTGAGGACCTCGACGATATCCGGCTGCTGGTAGACCATCGCGCCAAAGGCGCCTGCGAACACCATCAACCCGTTCCCAATGAAGAAGGCGACCAAGCTCGCGACAATCGCGATCTTTCCCGTCTTTGCGAAGCGGGTCCAGTTCGTCGCCTGGGTCCCGCCGGAGACGAATGTGCCAAAGACGATCGTGATCGCGGCCCCGGCGGTCATCGTCGAAGTGGGCACGATTCCAAGGAGTCCTCCCATCTCACCAGCGTCACGCGAGGAGATCACGAAGCTCCAGACGATCAGGATCGTCATCGCCGGGACTGAGACGATGGAAAGCCGCTCGAGTCCGCGGTATCCGACGTAGGCGGTCCAACAGAAGGCGAAGCCGAAGAAGATCATGAACGGAATCCGCAACCACTCGGGCAGGTTCAGAAGCTGGACGAAAATGATCGAGACGGTTGCCGTTCCCCACGCGTACCAGCCCACCTGCGTGAAGCCGAGCGCGAGGTCGGGCCACTTGCTGCCGATGTCGCCAAAGCTGAACCGGGCGAGCAGAACCGAGTTGAGTCCGGTCTTGAATGCGACGTAGCCGAGGATAGCCACGTAGATACCGAGCAGCAGGTTGCCGATCACGATCAGACCCATGAGCTGACCGAACGGGAAGGCCGC
>SLST01000548.1 GCA_007130265.1 Spirochaetales bacterium | reverse complement strand
GGCAGAACGGGGGACGTAGCATGGGCACTGGACCTCCTTCGGATTGTGGTCTCAGTGCTCAATACGCCCCCGATTCTCTTCCTGCTTCCTTTCTCCCGCATCAGGATTCGTGACAGTTCACTCGGTTTGACTGTCACCCCCGCTCGGTCTACGTTACCGGGATGGCCGAACGGATCGAAACCCGCCCCGTCATGACCTATGGACAGATTTTCGTCTTCTGGTTCCCACTGGCCCTCATGTGGCTGATGATGGCGACCGAGCAGCCGGCGTTGACCGCGATCATCGCGCGCATGCCGAACGCCCGGGTCAATCTGGCCGCCTTTGGGGTGGTATTCGCGATCGCGCTGGTTGCTGAGAGCCCGATCATCCAGATGCTCTCGGCGGCAACCGCGCTCTGTGGACACCGGCAGAACTACGAGCTTCTCCTGCGATTCATGCACATCATGGCGCTGATCCTCACGATTGGCCACCTGGTGGTCGCCCTCACGCCGCTGTACGATTTCATCGTGGGCGGGCTGCTCAACGTGCCCGAACACATCCTCGAGACGAGCCGGCTGCCGTTCCTCATCATGACGCCGTTCTCTGCGGCAGTGGGATACCGCAGGCTCTGGCAGGGAGTGCTGATTCGCCACGGCAAGACCTGGGTCGTCCCGGTCTCGATGGTCACGCGGCTCGTGGCGCTTGCACTCGTGCTCGGCCTCGGGTTCACCCGTCTTCGGCTCCCCGGGGCGACCCTGGCCGCGATCGCCATTGCGGTCGGCGTCACGGTTGCCGCCCTCGCTGCGGCCGTGCTGAACCGGATATTCGTGACACCCGTCATGCGCGATGCCGCTCAGCACGAGACGGTGCTCGGTTGGCACGGGCTGATGCACTTCTACGTTCCTCTCTCCCTCACAACCGTAGTCTTCCTGCTCGCGCAGCCGGTGCTGACCTTCGGCATCGCACGCGCCGCTCTCCCGGAGCGGTCGCTTGCGGTATGGCCGGTCCTGACCGCCTTTCTCTTCATCTTCAACAGCCTGGCGCTCAGCCATCAGGAGACCTCGATCGCGCTGCTCAAGGAGCGTCCGGAGAGCGCCGGCCGGCTGCGCTCCTTCACGACGGTACTGGCGGTCACGCTGTCCGCTCTGATGTTCCTTTCTGCGCTGACCCCGGCCGGCACGTGGTGGTTCCAGGGCGTGAGTGGCCTCTCGGACCCGCTTCTGGAGCTGACGAGAGCTCCCCTGCTCATCCTCTCGATCGCGCCGGCGATATTGACATACAAAGTCTGGTTCCGTGCCCTCTACGTCGGCGCCGGGAGAACCAGGGTTCTTGCCGAAGGCGTCGTTGTCTATACGGTGGTCATGTTCGTGCTCGTTTTCGTCGGTTCGCAGACGCTTCCGCTGCCGGGAGTCATCACTGCTGCGGCCTCCATGGTCGTCGCTCTCGTCGTGGAAATCGGATACCTGCTCGCGCGGCGCCCAGGCACCGCCGCGGCGCCGCGGGCGATCTCGCAAGGTTGAACCGGAAAGCGCTCTAGGGTACGATCGAGTACCAATGGAAACCCAAATTCGGATCAGTCGTCTCCATCGCACTGCAATGGCGTTCGCCGTCATTCTTGCGCTGTCGGTGATCGGCGCGATCGCAACTCGCATGGCGGACGGCGAGTTCGTGCCGCCGGCGCTGTCGTCCGGGTTGAGTATTCTCGCAGCCGCGCTCGCCCTCGCGCTCGTCGGGGTGCTCGCGATCCTCGCCGCATGGTACCGGCGTGCCCGGCAGGAGATGACGACCGCGATCGCGCAGCAGCGGGATGCCGGCGAACTAATAATGGAACGTATTCGCTCGTCGGTGCTCGAAAGCGAGCGATCCGGCAGACGGCTCGCCACGCAGGTGGGCGAGGCGCTCGCCGGCGTTGCCCGGATAGCCTCGGAGGCCACGTCTGCACACCGCCGTGCTACGAACCTGTCGGACCAGGTCGCGCACGGGGCCTCGGCGATGGAGGAGATCCAGGCTTCGGTCGAAAGCCTCGTGCGGCAGGTTGGAAACCAGAACTCACTCGTTGATCAGAGCGCCGCGGCAATCGAACAGATGACGGCAAGCATTGAGAGCGTCGCAGGTGTTGCACGGACCAAGAGGGCAGCGGCGGAGAAGCTCGCCGACCTGACGGAAAGCGGTACGGATACGGTCGCCGACTCCGAGCGGCTGATCGGCGAGGTGAACGAGAGCGTGGACAAAGTTACTGCCGCGATCGGCGTTATCAACACGGTCGCGGCGCAGACGAATCTGCTCGCGATGAACGCCGCGATCGAAGCGGCGCATGCCGGGTCATACGGACGCGGTTTCGCGGTGGTCGCAGGCGAGATTCGCTCACTCGCCGAATCAACCGCCAAGCACGCAGGCGAGATTTCCCGAACGCTGACCGACCTCGCGGCGAAGATCGCGGACGCGAGGGCGGCGAGTACCCGCAGCCGAGAAGCGTTTCGGGCCATTCAGGACGAGGCGCAGTCGGTATCCGCCGCCTTCGGTGAGATAACGATGAGCACCGAAGAGCTCGCGGCCGGTTCGGCGGAAATCGTGCAGGCGACCGAGCAACTGCGCAACATTGCCCAGGAGACGAACACGAGCTCCCAGGAGATGCGTATAGGGGCGAACGAGGTGACCGCGATCCTGACGACTACCCGCGAGACCTCGCGGGGGACGGCGGACGCGATGGAGGCGATTCGCAACGCCGCCCGGGACGTCTCGTCGGCAAGCGCCTCGATCAGCCTGCAGAGTGTCCGGAACAATGACCGTATCGCCGAGCTCCTCAGGGTCGTTGGCGATGCGTCGCAGGGTGGACGGGAGGTCGCTGCGGGCGCTGCGAGACGGTTGAGCATCGCGAACATCATCCTCGACCTGATGGCCTGGATCGGACGGCTGCGCGCCCTGATAGACGGCGAGCTCGGCGACGAGGTCAAGTCTGCCCGGATGCCTGATGCGAGCTCCTCGACGCTTGGCCGGTGGATCGCAGAGTCCGCTGATGAGGTTATCGGCGATCGCGCGGTTGTCGACCGGCTCGACGCCTCGCACCGCGAGTTGCACGCAGCCGGCACAAGGATTGTGGAGCTCTGTGCCGACGGCGAGGGAACAGACGATGGGAGCGAGCACGTATTTGGTCGCTTGCTCGACCACTCGAGGACGATCGTTGAGATCCTGTCCAGCTACCAGGGGGATGAGGTCCGGTGGGAATCATCACTGTCGGTGGGAGTGGCTGCGTTTGATCTCCACCATCAGCGCCTGTTCGCGCTGATCAACGAGCTCTACGACGTCATGCGCAGGGGGGCCGAGAAGGCCACGCTCGAGCGCGTCTTCGATGAACTCCTCGAGTACACTGCCTACCATTTCGGAGCCGAGGAGCGGGCCTTCGACG
Organism: Spirochaetales bacterium; assembly: GCA_007130265.1. Taxonomy (GTDB): domain Bacteria; phylum Spirochaetota; class Spirochaetia; order DSM-27196; family SLST01; genus SLST01. The sequence continues at coordinate 10,079 of SLST01000548.1, read as the reverse complement.
AGTTCCGCTTTCCGGATGCTCAGCCCCACCGCCTGAGTCACGGTCGGCTCGTTGAGCAGGTGCAGGCGCTGCGGTCTGATCTCGAGGCCGGCAAGCCGATGGTTGCGGTGGAAGTGATGGAGTTCCTCACCGACTGGGTGACGAACCACATCAAGGGCGACGACAGGGGCTATTCCGGTTTTCTGCAGGACAAACCGGTGGATTCGCTACTCGCACAAATGTCAAAGGAGATCTCATGAACACCATACCGCAGCCGCAGCCAACGCCGGGCGACACGACCTGGTTCACTAGGGACAGATTCGGCATGTTCATCCACTGGGGGCTCTACGCGCTCGGAGCACGACACGAGTGGCTGCAGCACCGGGAACAGATCGACGCCGACTCGTACCGCAGGTACTTCAAGCACTTTGACCCGGACCTCTACGACCCGCGTGTCTGGGCTGAAGCCGCCGACGACGCCGGAATGAAGTACTTCGTCGTGACCACCAAGCACCACGAGGGCTTCTGCCTCTGGGATACGGCGCACACCGACTACAAGGTCACCAATACACCATACGGCCGTGACGTTCTGCGCCCGATGGTCGACGCCTTCCGCAGCGAAGGGTTGCGCGTCGGCTTCTACCACTCGCTGATCGACTGGCACCACCCGGACTACCTTGTCGATCCCTACATCGGGCCGCACCGCGAGTCGCCGAACCGCGCGAAGCTCAACGAGGGCCGCGATCAGAACCGGTACGCGGACTACCTGCATGCGCAGGTACGAGAGCTTCTTACCGGATTCGGATCGGTCGACGTGCTCTGGTTCGATTTTTCCTTCCCGCAGCGGGGGCCGGAGGGCAAGGGACGCGATGCGTGGCGCAGTGAGGAGCTCTACCGGATCGTCCGGGAGCTGATGCCGAACGTGGTGCTCAACGACCGCCTCGACCTGCCGAGCGGATGGGACGTGAAGACGCCGGAGCAGTACCAGCCGCGCAGCTGGTTCACGGTGGGCGGCAAACCGGTCGTCTGGGAAGCGTGTCAGACCTTCTCCGGGTCATGGGGATATCACCGCGACGAATCCACGTGGAAGAGCCCGGAGATGCTCGTCCAGATGCTCGCGGACACGGTGAGCAAGGGCGGCAACCTGCTGCTCAACGTCGGCCCGACCGGTCGCGGTGAGATTGACGAGCGCGCTTTGGACCGGTTGCAGGCGATGGGCGAGTGGATGCACCGGCACGGGCGCAGCATCTACGACTGCACCCAGGCGCCTGCCGAGTTCGAACCGCCTCGCGACTGTCGGTTGACGTACAATCCCAGGACGAACCGGCTCTACGTCCATGTGTTTGCGTGGCCTTTCAGACACCTGCACCTGACCGGCAGGGATTTCGTAGAGCGCGTGGAGTATGCACAGCTGCTGAATGACGCGAGCGAGATCTCCATGCAGGAGAGCACCGGCGGGATCGAAACCGCGGGAGCACGACCCGAAGGTGCGAACGTGCCGACGCTCACACTCACGCTGCCGATCGAGCAACCGCGGTGCCTAGTGCCGGTGATTGAGCTCTATCTGAAGGGATGAGCGACGAATGGCAGAAACGGAGAAAAATCCGCTCCGGCGGTTGACATGATTTGATATTGTGGTAGAATTGTAAGCACGTAATCGCAAGCGATTGCGGCCCTGTTCCGTCGGTGAAATCCCTCAGCCGTCCGGTGAAAGCCGGTCATAGCCGACGGTACATCCCACTCTCCCTTGCCTGCCTTCGGGCAGGCTTTTTTTTGCCGTCAGGATGACGGGATCGGGTATAATCTGACCGGGAGCTACGATGGTCGAACAGAGCGAGTTACGGGCAAGCAAGCGAACCCTCCGGGAGGCCGTTGAACGGGACGTCGAGGCGATGCCCCCGGCGGCACGACACGCGGCCGACCAGGCGATCATGGACCGTCTGGTGGCCCGCCGCGAGTGGACGGACGCTACGGAGGTGCTCCTCTACCGTTCGCTGCCGCACGAGGTCGCAACAGAACCGCTTCTGCACGAGGCACTGCAGGCCGGGAAGAGGCTCTACCTCCCGCGAATCTCCGGGAAGACGATGGGCTTCTTCCATATCCCGGAGGCGCTCGCCCTCTCACAGCTTGCCCGCCACCGCTTCGGCATGTTCGAGCCCCCCGAAGGCACCGATCAGTGGTACGCGCCGTCGAAGGGGGAGCCGTCGAAAGGGGAACGGAAGACCATCGTCGTATGCCCGGGACGGGTCTTTGATCTGCGGTGTGATCGAATCGGACATGGCAGCGGCTACTACGATCGCTTTCTGAGGGAGATCCGGTCGACCGACGCCGGGCGGGCCGGAGTGAAGGGGGTTGGTATCTGCTATGAGGCTCAGGTACGAGACGCCGTACCCACATCACCCACGGATGAACCGGTGGATCTCGTCGTAACTGAACTACGAGTCCTGTCGCGGAGAATTGATCGCCAGGCGACGATCGAGTAGGATGTCGCTATGAGTGAAATCAAGAGTGCCCTTGAGCTCGCGCTCGAGCGCACCGCCGACGTCAAAGGCGACAAGACCCGGCTCGATGCGCACGAGGCACGCCAGGCGGGCATGCGTCTCGCTGGAAGGTTTCTCGAGGATCAATCGGTCGATGTCGCACGGGAGCTGAAACAGCTGGACAAGCAGAAGCTGAAGGCCGCAAAGGAAGGGTTCTACCAGGTCATCACGTCTCACCTGGCACTGCCGGGCCAGGAGAGCGACGTTCAGCGGCTCAACCTCGTCCAGCGGGGCCTGCAGGCGGTCATCCGGGACCGGCGCATGGTCGAAGGACTGATGGAGCAGGTCATCCAGTACCTGCAGCAGTACCTTGACACGAAGAATCAGCTCACCGAACGGTTGCGTCAGCAGTTCGAGCCGCGACTGCGTCAGAAGGAGCAACAGATTGCTGAGCAGACCGGCCGGCAGGTCAGACTCGATCCGGCAAACGATCCGGAGTTCGCGCAGGCTCTGAACCAGAACCTGCAGCGTCTGCAGGCCCAGTACGCCCAGGTAGTCGACCAGGCGAAAGAACAGCTCGACCAGCTCCTTGCCGCGTCGAAGTAACAGCGGGAAGGTTCATGTCGGCCCCGGAGAACCTGCGCACCGGAGAGCGTCGCACCGCCACCGTGCTGTTTGCCGACATGAAGGACTTCACTGCGCTCTCCGAGCGGATGGATCCGGAGGAGATGGATGGCCTCATGTCCCTGGTCTTCGGGGCTTTTGAGTCGATCATCCATCACTACGGGGGGACGGTCGAGAAGTACATCGGCGACGCACTCGTTGCCGTCTTCGGGGTGCCTGAGCTCCACGAGGACGATCCGGCTCGCGCGATAAACGCGGCCCTCGAGTTTCTCGAGCGCGTTGGGCGGCTCAACCAGCAGAGGCCGGACCGGGAGGCGATCGCATTCCGTATCGGCATCAACAGCGGGCTCGTGACGACCGGACGCCGTGGCGAGCACGACGTCGTGACCGGCCACGCCATGGCGATCGCGAGCAGGCTACAGACCGCGGCGAACCCGAATGCGGTGCTCGTGTCGTCGGGCACGTACGAACGATGCAAGTCGGACTTCGCCTTCTCTGAGGCGATGCCCGTGCACGCCCGCGGGAAGGACGGATCGATGCTCGCGTATGAGGTTCGCGGGCTGAACCCCCAACCGAATGACGACGACTCGATCTTCATCGGACGTAAGCACGAGCTCGACACGATTCTGCGCTCCTTTCTTCGCCACGACCCCGCGAAGGCCGCCGGCTACGTCCTCGCCGGCGAGGCCGGAATCGGCAAGACGAGAGTGGCTCACGAGTTCGTCCGCAAGCTGCGGCAGCTGCCGGAGTTCGGCCGTGGGGTGCTCTACGCTCGCGCACGTCAGTTCGGCACGCGCCCGTTCGCCGTGATCATAGACCTGCTGAAGAGTTACTTCGCCATAGACGAAGATCAGCCAATCGATCAGATCGCCGACACGGTCGAACAGACGCTTGGCGTGGAACATCGAACCGCACTCAGTTTCGCATCCCTCGTGGCGGGTGGTACCGGAGAGCAGGACAACCAGGCCTTCGTCGTACTCTATCTTGTCCTGAAGAGTATCGTGAAGAGCCGCTTGAGCGCGCCCTATTCAACGCTCCTCTGCGTCGACGATCTGCACGTCATCGACAAGTCGAGCCACGACTTCTTCCAGTTCTACCTGCGAAACGCCGACACTTTTCCGTTCTTCCTGTTGCTCAACCGGACGGTACCCGAGTCGATTCGCGAGGTCTTCGGCGAGCTTGAGGTTCTGGAGCTGCCATCGCTCGACCGCGAGGACACGCTTCAGCTCGTGCAGGCGATCGCGAGCGACAGCCTCGAAATGGATATCGTGCGCGCGATCATGGACAACGCTCAGGGCAATCCGCTGTTCATCCGTGAGTACGTCCGGTACGCGAAGGAGAATCGTGATGCCCAGAGTCTGCCGTCGACGATTCAGAACATTTTCCTTACCTCTCTTGAATCGTACGAACCGGTTCTTCGTGATCTGCTGAAGAAGCTGTCGGTGTTCGCACTCAACTTCAGTCTGTCCGACGCTCGTCACGTGCACGAGACGACTGACGGCGACCCGGATATCGTGGAGCCGGCGATCGAGGTGTTCCTCCGCAACGGAGTCCTTCTTCGCGACGGCGAGCAGTATGCGTTCAGGTACGACCTGTTCAAGACGGCACTCTACAGCAGCCTCCTGAACTACAACAAGAAGATTCTCCACCGAATAGTCGCCGACCTGATGGAGGAGGCGGGCGACCCGCATCCCCTGCGTCTCCTGCTCCACCTGCTGCGGGCTGAGGAGTACGACCGGGCGTCGGACGCGATCGAGCACTGCGAGAACTGCACGAGCAATCTCGAATATCTTTCCTACCTCGATCCCCTGATCGAGGCGCTTCGGCAGGAGTCCCCCGACCGCTTCATGCGGCTGATGTTCCTGAAGTCCGCCCTGCTGTTCAACAATGGCATCACCGAGGAAGCGGACTCGCTCTTGAAGGAGATGATCGAGCTCGCCGTCCGCATGCGGAGCCCGCTCTACGCCGGGAGGGCCTACCACCTGTTGACCGGCCATAACATGAAGGCGTACAGCTTTGACAAGGCGCGTTTCTGCGGGACGAAGGCGGTAGCAAACTACACGCGAGCGGCGAAGGGAACCTTCAGCGTGCAGAATGTGCTCGAGATCATGTCGACATCCGAGCTGCTGCGGAACAACTCCGACGAGGTGGACCGGATCACTGAGAAGATCCGGGCGCTGGAACATCAGGAGGAGCAGTCATTCTCCGGATCACGCCTGACCGGTTCGCTGGCCGAGCACCATCTGATGCGCGGCGAGTACCGCGCGGCGCTCGAACTGCTGCGGGCGGCCATGCCGGGAGCCCAGGAACGTTCCGATACCTGGTACGGATTCCACCTGTTGCTCGGCCTTGCTCACTTCTCGCTGTGTGACTGGGAGACGCTCACAAAGACAGAGCAGGTCGTACTCGAGGGACCGTCGAGAAATCTCGCGACCATCAGCCAGATCAACGCACGTCTTGCGACCGCGCATCACTTCCTCGGCGAGGAGAGCGAAGCGAGTCGGCGCCTCCAACAGGCGGAGTTTCACGCCTCGCAGGTCCGCAACGACTTCGACCGCATCGACGCCTACCGTACGCTCTCAAGCTGCGCGCTGATGCAGAACGATGTCGAGCGAGCCCGACGTTTTGCCGAGGCGGGGCTCACCACGGGGCTGCTGCTGACGGCGACGTATCCGGTGTTCACGATCCTGATGACGATCGTCTCGGCCGGATTCACCGAAGACGACCGCGAGGCGGCAGAGTTCTTTCTTCAGGAGGCCGATCTCCTCCTGAAGAGCTCCGTGCTGCTCGCCAAGCGGGACCTCATGCTCTACCACTATCACCGATCACGCACCGCCGCCACCGACGGGCAGAGGGCAGACCATCGCCGTAGAGCCGCAGAGCATTTGCGCGATGAGCTCGCGGCACTCGGTGAAGCGCGGTTCGCAGCCGGTTTTCTCAGCGTTCCGCTCTTCGGCCGAATCGAGGGTGAGCTCCGCGGCGCCGGCCTTGACACCGGCACGATCGGGTGCTAAGAAAGCGCATGCAGCATCAGGAGATGGTCGACGCCCTGAAGGCGGTAAGCCTCTTTGGCTCTCTCAGTCCGCGGTTCCTGACGGGTATCGCGAAGTCATGCGTTGAACGGCGCTTTGCGGCGGACGACACGATCGTTCGGCAGGGCAACCCCGGCGTCGGCCTCTTCGTGATCGTCACCGGCAAGGTCAAGGTCGTGAAGACGAGTGAGGACGGCAGACGCATCGAGCTTGCGACTCACGGCCCCGGTGAGGTTATAGGCGAGATGTCCGTGCTCGACGGCGCGAATCGGACGGCTGACGTCATCGCGGTGGAACCTACGACCTGCCTCGTGCTGAGCTCCTGGGACTTCCGCAGCTTCATGGAGGCGCATCCGGAAGTAGCGCTGGAAGTCCTGCCGGTCGTCGTCCGTCGTTTCCGCGAGACCAACGAAGCGCTGACCGGCATGAAAGCCGGCGCGTAGACACAGAGCGGCACCCGGTTCACCACCCTCACCGGCCGTGATATACTCCTGCGCGATACCTCAATCAGGAGAGAGAATGGCCACACAGCGGACCTTTACCATGCTCAAGCCCGGCGCACTGCAGCGCCGGATCGTCGGCGAGATCCTCGGACGAATCGAACGAAAGGGGCTGAGGATCATCGCGATGAAACTCATGCAGATCCCCCCCGGACTCGCGGAGACGCACTACGCAGAGCACCGGGAGAAGCCCTTCTTCGGCGAGCTCACCGGGTACATCACGTCGGCGCCGGTCATCGCGATGGTGCTCGAGGGCGAGGAAGCTATCAGTCGGGTCAGACTGCTGTGCGGCGCGACTAAGGTCGATCAGGCCCAGCCGGGAACCATTCGCGGCGACTACGCCACCCAGACACAGCTGAACATCATCCACGCCTCCGACGCTCCCGAAAGCGCCGAGCGGGAGATCGGGCTCTTCTTCAAGGACGAGGAGATCATCGACTACGAGGACGGAAATGCCGAGTGGTTCTGACACTCCCCGCTGGCAGCTCGATTCGGTCTACCCGGGATACGAGAGCGAACAGTATCAGGAGGATCGCAAGGCGCTTCGCAAGGCGTGCGCTTCACTTCTGAAGAGGATCGACGACTCGGCTTCGAGGAAGCAATCGCCCGACAAGTGGATCAAGGACGTACTCAAGAAGATGAACACCGCGATCGGGCTCTACGGCACGCTCGAGGCGTACATCTACTGCAACTACTCGGTCAACACAAAGGATACGAGGACACTTGCCGAGCTCTCCTCGATCGAGAAGGACGGGCTCCCGCTGAAGGATGCACAGGTTCGCTTCCGCAACGCGATCCACCCGCTGCGCAAGAAGCTCGACAAGCTCGCAGGGAGATCGAAGGCGATCAACCGTTTCCGTTTCTTCCTCGAGGAAGAGGCGGATCTCGCGAAAAGACAGATGACGGTAGCCGAGGAGAATCTCGCGTCGGATCTGCAGCGCCCGGGGGCGGATGCGTGGGGACGCCTCCAAGGCACGATCTCGAGCAACCTTTCCTGGCCTTGGGAAGGTGAGGAGAGGAAGACCGTCGTCCAGCTGCGGTCACTCGCGATGGATCCGGATCGGGCAGTCCGGAAGAAGGCTTTCGAGAAGGAGATCGAGGCGTGGAGATCGATGGAGATACCCCTCGCCGCTTCGCTGAACGGAGTGAAGGGCTTTACCGTGATCCTCGATGAGCGCAGGAGGTACGAGAGCCCGCTCGATCACGCTGCGAAGCAGGCGCGCATATCGCGCGCGACACTAGACGCTCAGATCTCCACAATGGAGAGGAGCCTGGGCATCTTCCGTAGCTACCTGAAGACGAAGGCAAGGCTGATGCGCGAGGAGCGGCTTGCATTCTTCGACCTCTTCGCGCCTGTCGGCGGAACTACGCGGACGTGGACCTTCGCCGACGCACGCGACTTCATCCTGAAGCAGTTCAGCACCTTCTCGCAGGATCTGGGGGAATTCGCCGAACGCGCGTTCAGCGAGCGATGGATCGACGCGGAGCCCCGCGAGGGCAAGGTAGGGGGAGCCTTCTGCGCCCCAATGCCAAGGCCCGCAGAGAGCCGAATCCTCGCCAATTTCGACGGAAGCTTCGACGGTCTGTTCACGCTGGCGCACGAGCTCGGCCACGGCTACCACGGTCACGTGCTGAAGGACCTGCCGTACATCCAGCAGGACTACCCGATGACGCTCGCGGAGACCGCGTCGATCTTCTGTGAAACGATCGTCTTCAACCGCGCGGTGGCGGAGGGCTCGGACGACGACAAACTTGCCGTCCTCGAGCTGTTTCTGCAGAGTACGACCCAGGTAATCGTCGACATCCTCTCACGCTACAGGTTCGAACAGGCGCTCTTCGAGCGGCGGAAGACGGGCGAACTCACCCCTGAGGAGCTCTGCGAGCTCATGACGCAGGCGCAGCTCGACACGTATGGTGATGGACTCGACAGGGACGCGCTTCACCCCTATATGTGGGCAGTCAAGTCGCACTACTACAGCGCGGATCTCTCGTTCTACAACTTCCCGTACGCGTTCGGTCAGCTTTTCGGACTCGGTCTCTACGCGACCTATCGGGAGGACGAGCAGGGCTTTCCCGCAAAGTACCGGCAGCTGCTCCAGATGACCGGCCGCGCGACGGCCAACGACGTTACAGGCAGCGTCGGTTTCGACATCGAGGCCCCGGGCTTCTGGCAGAGCGGCATCGACGTGATCGCCGCCCGCGCAGAGGAGTTCGCGTCGCTTGTGGAGGAACGGACCTCTGGCTAGAAGCGTCGGAATCGTCGGCGCCGGCGCATGGGGCACGGCGCTCGGCAAAGTCCTTGCGGAGCACGGACACCACGTTCAGCTCTGGGCATTCGAGCCGGACGTGGCGACCGGCATCTCGTCGCGGCGGGTGAACGATCGCTATTTGCCCGACGTCCCGTTGCCCGGGAATCTGGCCGCGAGCACCGACCTCCTGGCGGTCGCCTCCGGCAAGGAGTATCTCGTTCTCGCGCTTCCCTCGCTGCACATCCTTGCGACGGTCCGCCGGCTGCTCGCGGCGCCGGAAATCTGCGAAGGTCGGACGACGATCGGCGTACTGACCAAAGGGTTCATCCACACGAGACAAGGGGTTCGTCTCATTCTGCCGACCCTGGAAGACTACCTACCGGGATTCTACAAGGGAAATCTCGTCTACATCTCCGGGCCAAGCCACGCGGAGGAGGTTTCACGCGGAAAACTCACCGGCCTCATCAGCGCATCACTGAACCCGAAAAACGCGATCCGCTTCAGACGACTGCTCGGCCGCCGACCACTCATGGTCTTCAGCTCGCTCGACGTGATTGGCGTACAGGTATCGGCCGCGATGAAGAACGTCATCGCGATCGCCTTCGGTGTGATGGACTCGCTCACCCACGTAACGGGGGCGCAGTTCGGGGACAACACGGAAAGCCTCCTGCTCGCCTCCGGACTGAACGAGATCCAGACGCTGGCCGTGGCACTCGGAGCGACGCACCCGGAGACCTTTACCTCGATCGCGGGCGTGGGCGACCTCGACGTGACCTGCCGCAGCCGATACGGCCGAAACCGACGGTTCGGGCGCGAGATCGTCGAGAAGGCGATCCTCGAGGGATTTGCGAGCATCGACGACCTCATCGATCGGATCGACGAAGTCGGCTACCTGCCGGAGGGCGTGATCGCCGCGCGCGGAGCCCGCGAGCTGATGCTCCGGCACGAGCTGAAACTACCCATAACCAACGCCGTCTACCGCATCCTGAACCGGGAGGCCGACGCCGTCGGCGCACTCGACGAACTCCTGGAGAGCCTCGTCGGAACGCCAGAAGAGCCATGAGTCCCTCGACGCGGCGCCTGAGTTGCGGGTCGGCTTCACCAGATCCCGCAGACAGTCGCGCTCTGCGAGCAATCGCGCCGACCGCGTAGACAACCCCCCTGCATTTTGCTACCTTAACCTCTCGCCGCTCCGCTGTAGCGAGAACGTGCAGT
>SLST01000370.1 GCA_007130265.1 Spirochaetales bacterium | reverse complement strand
GGTCGAGCTCGCAGTGGCCGGTCTGCCCGCCGGGCGACTGCGGGTACTGAACCGCCCACTCGCCTGCCCGGTCGAGCGCCTCGTCGGTCTCCTCCGTCGGCCGGGGTCCGAGCCTGCCGACGAGGAGTTCGAGGTCGTCGATCTCGAAGCGCACGGAAGCGAGGATGTCCCGCGTGGCGCGGCCGCGGCGGATCTGCCACGATGCCTCGTCCTCGGAGGCTGCGAGCGACGCGGCGTACGGGATGAGCGTGTTCCGCCAGGCGAGGTGCTTGCGCTCGAGGCACCGGGAACGGAGGGCGGCGATACGGTCTGCGTCGGTCACTGAGCCGGCTCCTGCAGCACCCGAGCGTATGGGCGTGGCCGAGGGCTGCCGGTAGAGCATAGCACATCACGGGATCGTCCGCAGCCGAGCAGCAGGCTCAATGACAGCAGGCAGAGCTTGACAGGCGTATGGGACAGGGACGGTCGTCGATTGACATATCAGGTATACCATGCCAAGGTGAGCCATGGACATCCGCAAGAGGACGAAGGATGATCGCCTCGCCTGGTTCGTCGGAGCGCATCTGGGGGTCTTCGTTCACTGGGGTCTCTACGCCATCCCGGCCGGCGAGTGGAAGGGGCGGCGCATGCGGAAGAGCAATGCCGAACAGATCAACCTGAGCGAGAGGATTGCGAATGTGGAGTACGAGAGGCTCGCTGCCTCGTTCGTCGCGGCGGATTTCGATGCGGACCGCTGGGTGCAGGTCGCAAAGGAGTCCGGGGCACGGTACCTCGTGGTGACCGCGAAGCATCAGGACGGCTTCGCGATGTTCCGTTCGCGCGTCGACCCGTACAACGTGGTAGAGGCCACGCCGTTCGCTCGTGACCCGGTCGAGGAGCTGGCCGGCGCCTGCGCTCGGGCGGGAGTCCGTCTGGGGCTCTACTACTCGCACGCGCGCGACTACTACCATCCCGGAGCGAACTGGAACGCCCACGGGAACACCTGGGATTTCGAGGCGCAGACCGAGGAAGACTTCCGACGCTACTTCCGCGAGCGGGCCTTGCCGCACGTGACGGAGCTATTGACCAACTACGGTGACATCTGCCTGATGTGGTTCGATGTCCCCTACCACATCCCCAGGGATCTCAGCATCATGCTTCGCTCGCGAGTCCTTGACCTCCAGCCGCTCTGTTTGATCAACAGCAGAATCGGGAACGACCAGGGCGACTATCTCAACCTTGCTGACAACGAACTGCCTGAGGCGCCTCCTGACGAACCGTGGGAGACCTGCATGACCATGAACGACACCTGGGGTTACTCAAAGTTCGACGATCACTGGAAATCGGCGGACGAGCTGCGCCGCATGCTGAGACACGCGGTCACACTGGGCGGAAACCTCCTCCTGAACGTGGGGCCGGACGCGACGGGCCGAATCCCGCGGCCCTCGATCGACCGGCTCCACGCCATGGCAGAGGCGCTCTGAACCCTACCGCCGGAATCGGTCGCGGTAAAGCCCGATCCTCTCGAACGGAATGGGTCCGAACCCCGGCACCTGCTCGTAGATCGGCGCGTCCGCGGGTATCGCAAAATCGAGCCGCTCCGCGTCCGGGATGCCGAGCATCTGGTCGCTGTGCACGTTGCCGGTGTACTCGTTGCCGTGCTCGTCCATCGAGAAGTTGAAGTGCATGGGCACGTGCCTGATCAGGACGTTGTTCCGGACCGAGCAGTAGTGCGGAATCCGCTGTTCCTCCGGCGCCCAGGAGGTGTACGTGCGCATCCGGGAGTACCTCGCGCGCCACACCGGCCCGTCATGGGGCACTTCGCGGAGGTAGCGGTAGTGCTGCCCTTTCTCCCGGTCGAAGGTGCGCGGGTATCCGTAGAGAACGAACCGCACCGAGTGCTTCGAGCGGCCCCAGGATTCCACGATGAGGTTGTTCTCGAAGAGGATGTCCTGCGCGCCGTGCGACAGGTGGGCGTCCTGGACCTTGTAGTAGATGTTGCCGTAGATAGCCACTCCGGCGCTGCAGTCATCGGTATAGGTACCAAAGACCGAGACCCCGGTTTCCGCGTCGGACTTCAGGTGGTGGAAGAAATTGTACCGCACGACGTTGCCCTGGAGCGTGAAGTCGCGCCCGCAGTAGAAGGCGCCGGCATCGTCGGACTCCTGGACGCAGTTGTAGATCTCGTTGTACTCGATGGTGTTGTCGTTACCCTTCAGGAAGATCGCCGTGTGCGGAACGTCATGCAGCCGGTTGTTCGCGACGCGTGCGCCCACCGAGTCGAGCGTGATCCCTCCGGTGTACATCTTGCAGGTGCAGGAGAAGCGATGGATGTCGTTGTTGACGATCTCCACGCCGCACGGCTCGAGCGTCCTGCGGTCGCCGGTGCCCACGTGGATCCCACCAAACCCGCACCATGAGATATCGCAGCTCTCCACGCGGTGGTTGATGCCGCCGCCCGCCTTCGCCTCGGTCGACAGGTCCGGGTACGAGCCGACGATCACCGCCTTGCCGCCGCAGTTGCGGATAGTGCATCCCTCGAGCGCGACATCCCGCCCGCCGCAGATCTTCACAGGGGTGGAGCGGCAGTAGCCGATCGAGAGCGATGCGAAGACCAGGAACGAGGCGCCCGCGGTCTCGATCAGGTGATCCCGCATCAGCGGGAAGCGTATGTCGGCACCGGTAAGGTCATCCTTCGGGTAGTAGTACAGGAGCTTCCCGCCCCGGTCGAAATACCATTCCCCAGGCGCATCGAGCTCTTCGAGGACGTTCAGATAGCAGTAGCGCATATTGGGCTTCAGCCCGTAGGCGATCGGCTGTGAAAAGGTGATGGTCCTCTTCGTGGTATCAAGCGCCGCGAGACGGACCGCGGCGTCCGCCCAGTCGAAGAACCAGTTGCCATGCATCCAGACGTCGTCGGTCGACGCCCATCGCTCGGGTCGAGCGTCGGTATACTCGAAAACTCCGCCTTCCACGGGGCCGGGCTCGACCAGCCCCTCGCCCTCCAGGATTGTCCCGGTGCGGACATACCCGTCGTCCAGGTTCGGATAGCGGGCAAGCTGCTGGAGCTCACCGTTGACGTAGAGCTGGTTCCAGGAGGTCCCTCCGGTGGGGGTGCGGTTCAGACTGTCGTCGCCCCGATACCCGGACCCGAACCCGTGAAGCTCCATATCGTCGGCGGCAATCGCCAGGCCCGAGAGATCGGCACAGCGCGCGTGCTCGGCCGCCTCCGGGCAGAGCCGCTTCCTGGCCTCCTGCGGCACCGGTCCGAACGAGGCGCCGTCGAGCAGCGCCGCTCCGTGTAGGATCGGGTGCTCACCGGGGTAGGCGGCGTAGACAACCGGTTCCCCCGGCCTTCCCGAGTCGCGCTCGTCGAAGCGCACCGTGTCTCCAATGAAGTAGTCTCCTCCGCGCAGGGAGATACGGATGCCGCCGGCAGGCAAGCCGGATCCGGCCTTGATTGCGCGCACCCGATCCCGCGCCTCGACGATCGAGCCGTAGGGACGTTCCGCGCTGCCGTCACCGCCGGGGACTCCGGGCGCGACGCAGAGAGTGAGGCCGGGCTCGGGACGGGGGCGTTCGGGGGCGGTGATATCCGCCCAGGACTTGTGAAGGGTTGGTTCGCGGCTCATCGGCAGACCTTAGCCCGAGACTCGGGAAACGTCAACGAGTCGCCCTCTCAAGGAGCGCATGCGGCGGGCCCCACTGCGCCCGGCACCACTGGACGAACCGGCGCGGTCGGTCCATGATGGAGGCGTGCCTCCGAGCATGGGAGGTGGCGGATGATGAGCATTGAGACGGCAAGGCTCGAATGTGAGTCGCGGGTGATGCAGCTGCCCAACGTGGTGGGGGTGGGCATTGGGATGCGTGGCGAGCGGAAGGTTATCAAGGTCTTCGTCCACCGGAAGCTGCCCGTACGGGACTTGACGCCCGACGAGACGATACCCCGCTCGATCGGCGGATGGGAGACCGACGTCGAAGAGGCTGGCGAGGTGACAACGACGTAACCGCCGCTCTGCGGCCCGGCATAGCGCCGGCAGGAGAAAGCGATGAGATCAACGGAACACAAGATGGTTCTCGGACAGGAGGCGCTCACGGAGGCGCGAACCGCATGTACCGCCGCGGCCGGCTTCCTCGATCCGGCCTCGCAACAGGCGAACGTCGTGGGGATGGGGGTTGGGGTGAAGTGGACCGGCGGCGAACCAACCGGAGAGCCTGCGCTGCTCGTACTCGTCACGCATAAACTCGACCGTGACCAGCTGCGTGCCCCGGATCTCGTCCCCGCACAGATCGCCGGGATGCAGACCGACGTTCTGGCCGTGGGCTACCCGTTCGCAGACTCCGACGCGCCGCCCGACCCGAGCGCGGCGAGCCTTGCGCAACGCACGCGCCCTGCGCGCGGTGGGTACAGCGTGGGACACCACCGAATCAGCGCAGGCACCATCGCCACGAGCGTCTACGACATCCTCCCGGGCGGCTCGGTGAGCCCGCCTTCCATGGGCATCGGCATTCCGCCTCGCTACTACCTGCTGAGCAACAATCACGTGATCGCGAACAGCAACGACGCAAGTCCGGGAGACGCCGTCCTGCAGCCGGGCCCGCACGACGGGGGCAGCGACCCGCGGGACCGGATCGCGCGGCTGAATCGCTTCATTCCCATCGCCTTCGACCCTCCCACGCCACGCGACCGTCACGACAACCTCGTCGACGCGGCGATCGCCGAAGGCGAGTTCGTCGACCTCAACCGTGAGGTCTACTGGACGGGCCCGGTCCGTGCATGGCGCCGAAGGGACGACGTGCAGGTTGGGACGGTCGTGCAGAAGACCGGCAGGACGACACACTACACCGTCGGTCGGATCACAGCGACCGACGCCACGATCGACGTTGGTTTTGGCGGAGGCAGGGTCGCGCGGTTCCGCGACCAGATCGTCACAACCGCGATCTCGGCCGGAGGGGACTCCGGATCGCTCGTAACGACGCTCGACGGCGTGGCGGTGGGACTGCTGTTCGCCGGCTCCACGTCCGCGACGATCGCGAACCAGATCGAGCATGTGCGGTCGCTACTGCGGGTGGAGGTGGCCGAACGGATGGGCTGAGCCGTTGCGCAGGACCGGTCTGCGCGGAACAGTCGGGCTCAAGGGGATGATTATGGAACGAGTACGCTTCGGGAACACCGGCTTGAATGTCTCGCGCCTGTGCGCGGGCACGGGAACGAACGGGTGGGCCGGGAGATCCGACCAGACCGCCCTCGGCGTCGACGGCCTCGCGAGACTTCTGCGGCGCGCGTACGAGGCGGGGGTGACCTTCTGGGACGCGGCCGACGAGTACGGATCGCATCCGCACATCGCACGCGCCCTGAAAGGTCTTCCGCGAGAGGCTGTGGTCGTCGCCACGAAGACAACGGCGCGGAGTGGGCCGGACGCCAAGCGCGCGATCGCCCGTTTCCGCCACGAGCTCGGGACCGACGTCCTCGATATCGTCCTGCTGCACTGCATGAGCGGCAGAGGCTGGCCTGCCTCCCAGGAGGGCGCGATGGAGGCGCTCACCCGCGCGAAGGAGCGTGGCGAGGTGCGAGCGGTCGGCATCTCGAGCCACGGGCTTGGAGCGCTCGACGCCGCGGCGGACTGCGACTGGGTCGACGTCGCGCTCGTGCGCCTGAACTACGCCGGGGTCAACATGGACGGCTCGGTCGATGATGCGCTCGCAGCGGTCCGCCGTCTCGCTGAGGCGGGCAAAGCGATCTACGCGATGAAGGTGCTCGGGTGCGGAACCTTGGGCGGCGATGCCGGGAAGGCATTCGAGTTCATCGCGGGGCTCGAGGAGGTGCACGCGTTCACAGTCGGCATGACTTCGGAAGACGAGCTCGACGAGAACGTGCGTCTCGTGGAGGAGCTCGACGAGCGCTTCCGGCGAAGCGCCTGAGCCGCCGCGACCCGCCTGGGCCGCCGCCCGCTACACTTTGCCGTCCGACCGGGACGTGGTATGCTCGGGTCATGTACCAGCCAAGCAACTCACGCTACAACACGATGACCTTTCGCCGCTGCGGCCAAAGCGGCATCGTTCTCCCGGGAGTCTCGCTCGGGCTCTGGCACAACTTCGGCGGCGTCGACACGCTCTCGAACGCCCGCGACATGATCCTGCGGGCGTTTGACCTGGGGGTCACCCACTTTGACCTCGCGAACAACTACGGACCGCCGCCTGGATCCGCGGAGGAAAACTTCGGCGCGATCCTGCATTCCGATCTCATGCCGTACCGCGACGAACTCATCGTATCGACGAAGGCCGGCTTCGGCATGTGGAGCGGACCCTACCAGGACGGCGGCAGCCGCAAGTACCTCCTTTCGAGCCTCGACGCAAGCCTCAAGCGGATGCGACTCGATTACGTCGACATCTTCTACCATCACCGGCCCGACCCGCAGACTCCGCTCGAGGAAACCATGGGGGCGCTCGACTCCGCGGTGCGCCAGGGAAAGGCCCTCTACGCCGGTATCTCCAACTACTACGACCCGGGACTCGCCGCCCGCGCGATCGAAATACTCCGGAGTCTCGGTACGCCGCTGCTGATCCACCAGCCGAGCTACAACATGTTTCGCCGCGACATCGAGCAGAACGGTCAGCTCGACCTCCTCGAGAAGGAGGGCGTCGGCTGCATCGTCTTCTCACCGCTCGCGCAGGGGCTGCTCACCGATCGCTACCTCGATGGGGTCCCTGAGGACAGCCGCGCGGCAAAACTGCACGGCTTCCTCAAACCCGACCAGCTGACCGACGAACGCCTGGCGACCATCCGCGCGCTCAACAACATTGCCGACGCCCGCGGTCAGTCGCTCGCCCAGATGGCGCTCGCCTGGGTACTGCGTCACGGTGCGGTCACCTCGGTATTGATCGGCGCGAGCAAGACGTCGCAGATCGTCGACTCGGTGGGGGCGCTCGAGAATCTCGAGTTCAGCCGCGACGAGCTCGTCGCGATCGAGAAGGCGCTGGAGTAGCTGGAGCAGAGAGTCGATCGCTCACGGCGACGTCTCGAGCTTCAGCCCGCTGACCCGCGCGATGTCGCGGCCGGTTTCGGTGAGATCGAGCGGGTGATCGGAAGGGCGCGTCTCTACGGCGATCCGCGTCCCGTCGACAAGACGCAGGTAGAGCCCGACCTGGTGCCGTTTGTACTGACCTAGTTTCTCGCTGGGGAAGGTCGCAGGGCTCCCTTTCATGAAGTGCACGAGCTCGAGACAATCGATCGTGTCTGCGGCGTATGCATGCGTTCGGTGGGAGAAGAGCACGCCCACCGAGCGTCGGGCCGGAGTGTTCGATCGCTCAAACGTCCATCGCTCGTCGAAGAGTGCGACCGCCACGATGAGCGCGAGCAGCACGAAGGGAAACACGTTGAACGCGTGCGCTGCGACCATCGCCGCGATCGTCACCGCCGCGAGGAGGACGAAGACGAGCCGGTAGAAGATCGGGAGCCGTAGGTGGACCGCCCCCTCGCGGTAGACTGCACGAAACGTGGTTCCCGTCATTGTCCTGCGAGTACGCTTCAGCCGGCGCGAACCCGCTGAAAGCGCTGCTCTTCCTTTGCGTGGGTGAACTGCGTCAAGCCTATCCGGTGTGACAGGATCATGGCAACCAGCTCGGCCGACGCGGCCTCGTACCCGGCAACGCCGGCGAGGTTGTGCAGCTCGTCCGGATCGTTTCGCAGATTGTAGAGAGCGGCTGGCCCGCCCTGCTCCGCGTCATAGACGAGCTTCCAGCCCGCGGTCCGCACCATGACCGCGGTTCCCAGTTCGGCGAACACCGCGCGCCGCAGCTCGGGTCCGGTGGCATCGAACGCGGCGCGCAGGTCCATGCCCACGCGGCGGTGCATCCGAGGCGACGAGTCGGCCGGCGCAGGATCATCGTCGGCTCCGGCAAGGGCGGTGATCGTCGGATAGAGATCGACGTGCGACACGAGGTGGCGGCAGACCCGGGGGCCGTTCATGCGCTCACCGCGTGGAATTCCGGGACCGGCCATGATGAGGGGCACGCCGACGCTGTGTTCGTAGAAGAACCGCTTGTCCCATATCCCGAAGTCTCCCAGGCAATCGCCGTGGTCGGAGGTAAAGATGATCACCGTGTTCTCCGTGAGCTTCTTCTCTGCGAGCGCCGTACGCAGATCGCCGACGTACCTGTCGATGAGTCGGCACTTCTGCGCAAAGTGCGCACGCCGCTTGCGCGTATTCGGGTTGTCCGGAACGCCGAGCGGCGGGTCCATCGCCTGCGGATCGAACTCGAGATCTCCCGGGTGCCAGTACGGCGGGTGCGGACCGACGAATCCAATATTGAGGTAGAACGGCTCCTGCGACGACCAGTTCCTGACGAACTCGATTCCCCTGGTCCCTATGAAGCCGTCCGCCGTATCGTCCGCCTCAAAGGGGTGGCGGTAGGCGGCGGTTCCCGCCTTGAACTCCTCGCGGAAGGTTTCGAGCATTCCCTTTGACGCGAGGTACTGCGTGTACCGGTCGTCGTTGTGCTGGTTCTCTCCGTCGTCACAGATCTGGAGCACCTCGTCGAACCCGTAGCTCTTGAGCTCCTCGTCGTCCTCGGTTATGTCCATGCCGACCCCGTACCGGTCGATGTAGTGGTGCTTGCCCACGAGCGCCGTGTGGTATCCGGCACGCTGAAGCCGACTCATGAAGGTATCGTCGCGCAGCTGCGCCATGATGGGCGGCGTCTGGTTCCCGCACACACCGTGCTGCGACGGAAACTGACCAGTGATGATGCAGTTCCGCGACGGCTGACAGAGCGGAGCCGCGCAGTACGCGGAAGCGAAGCGCAGCCCCTCTGCGGCGAGCGCCGTCAGGTTCGGCGTATATGCCGGCGTGATGAAATCGGGACGGAAGTGGTCGGTCAGGATGAGGATGATGTTAGGCTGGGACACTGTGACTCCTTTGGCGGGTACCACCGGCGGGCGCTCACGCCGTGAAGAAACCGGCCGGTATCTCGTTCATCTGGATTGACTCCCACCTCGCGTTGTAGAAATGGAAGTAACGGTCGCCCTCTTCGTGCAGAAGACCGTAGGTGAGATCGCCCCCCATGGGCGCGCCGAACCTCACCTCGTACCCGTCGAGCGTCGTCATGAGCCGCGGCTCGGACCACGTGATCGGCTGGTCTGCGCCCGCGCGGTTCTCTCTGCCGACCGAGACGTAAATGGGATGGCGGACGATCGTGTGCGCGAAGACCGACGACGCACCAAAGGCGTTGCCGTCGTTGTTGCAGTGCAGAACCGCGTACCGGCCGCCGCTCAGCCGCGTCAGCGGATTGGGACAGTTCGGGTTCAGGATGGGCTCACCGCCATCGTCGCGCCGCAGAGGCTGCGGATCGCTCCACGTGCGGCCGGAGTCGCAGGAGAGCGTGAAGGAGACGACGCCATTCGCGGTGCGTATGACCGAGAAGAGCCTCCCGTCGCTGAGCTCGGTGACCTGGGCCTCCATGCCGTGACTCTTCCCGGGCCTCGCGTGGTACGGCACGTGCAGACCGTGCGGCGGCGGCGGGAAGAACTCGAGCTCGACCGCTCCGGGGTCGCGACTCCCGAGTCCGTGCACGTGCGCATACACCGGCTCGCACTCGATGTCGTCAAGAAGCGGCGGATCGGTGCAGCAGTTCATGGGGAGGATCACCGTTCCGTCGCTCGTCCGAAAGGGCGGAGCCATCAGGTGCCATCCCCACTCGTGACCCGCGATGTCGTAGATCGGCGCCTCTACCGGAAAGACGGTGTTGGCGCCGTCGGGACCGTGCCACGATCGGCCGTCGTCCTCACTCACCGAATAGACGAGCTTCCCGAACCGGACGCTGTTGGACAGCCGGCGTTTTATATGGAACTGGTAGAGACGGCCGCTCTCCTCCACTATCTGTCCCATCTCGCAGTTGTAGTCTTCGCCAAGCTCCGCGTGTGCGTCGTAGGCAGGGATCCGCGGCGACCAGCTCCGGCCGCGATCCGAGCTGCGGCGGACGTAAACGCGATGGATGCCGTCGAGCCCCCGCGAGGTAACGCTCAGAAGCCAGGTTCCGGCGCTCGACACACGGAACGAGTTGATGTACTGGACCGGCTCTTCGCAGTCGATGACGACATCAGGCGCACCGGCGGTACTGGGCTCTGGAATCGCAGAGTCAGACATTGGTCTCCTCCGGCATGCCGCGAAGGCTCAGTGAGTCCGCAAAATGGCAGGCGGCCTCATGTCCGGGATGCCCGGCGACCTCCGTGAGCTCGGGTTCCTTCGTCCGGCACAGTTCCTGCGCATAGCGGCATCGCGGATGGAAACGGCAGCCCGACGGAGGATCCGCCGGGTCCGGCACATCGCCTTCGAGCAGGATCTTCTCGCCGCGGATGTCGGGATCGGCCTTGGGCACCGCCGAGAGCAGCGCCTCTGCGTACGGATGCTTCGGGTCGAAGTACAGCGCCTCAGCGGATGCGATCTCCACGATCTTGCCGAGGTACATGACCGCCACCCGATCGGAGATGTGTTCGACGACGCTCATATCGTGCGCGACGAAAAGGTACGTCAGGCCGAGTCGATCCTGAATCTCCTCGAGGAGCTCAATCACCTGGGCCTGCACCGATACGTCGAGCGCGCTCACCGGTTCGTCGCAGATCAGCAGTTCGGGATCGAGGATCAGAGCGCGGGCGATTCCGATCCGTTGCCGCTGGCCGCCTGAGAACTCGTGGGGGTACCGATTCATGTGCACGGGCCGAAGGCCCACGCTGCGCAGCATCTCCACAACCCGCTCCCTGATCCGCCTCGTGTTCCGCTCACCCTGGATCCGCATAGGCTCACCGATGATGTTCTCAACCGTCATCCTCGGATTGAGCGAGGCACGCGGGTCCTGGAAGACGACCTGCATCTTCCGACGATATGGCTTCATCTCCTCGAACGACAGGCCGGTGATGTCTACTTCGCGACCATCCACGCGCAACAGCACCTGCCCGCTCGTCGGCTCTCCGCCGATTCGCAGAATACTGCGACCGGTCGTTGTCTTACCGCACCCGGACTCGCCCACGAGACCGAGGGTCTCCCCGCGGTTGATGAAAAAGGAGACGCCGTCAACGGCCTTCGTCCAGCCGACGGTCTTGCGGAACACGCCTCGCTTGATCGGGAAATGGCGCTTGAGGTCGACAACGCGCAGGAGCGTCTCAGTTCCGGTTGATTCATCTGCCATGGAGCCAGCACCTCGCACTGTGATTCTCGCCGACGGGGAACAGCGGCGGCTCTTCGAACACGCATTTCTTCATCACGTGTGGGCATCGCGGCGCGAAAGCACACCCGTCGATCTTCGTATAGGGATCCGGGACCGACCCCCGGATGGGATGAAGCTTCTGTTTCACCCGGTGGCCCGTCCCGGGAATCGACTTCAGGAGTCCCTCGGTGTACGGGTGCTTCGGGTCGTGGAAGAGGTCGTGAACGTACGCCTCCTCGACGATGCGCCCCAGATACATGACCACCACTCGTTTGGTCATCTCCGCGATGACGCCCAGGTCGTGCGTGATCAGAACGGTGGACATATTGAACTCATCCTGCAACGACAGGATGATGTCGAGGATCTTCGCCTGGGTAGTGACGTCGAGCGCTGTCGTCGGCTCGTCGGCCAGGAGGAGGTCAGGGTTGCAGGAGAAAGCCATCGCGATTATAGCGCGCTGGCGCATCCCGCCGGAGAGCGAGTGCGGATAACTCTCAAAGACGTTGACCGGCTTGGGAAGCCCGACCCGCCGAAGCATGTCGATCGCCCACTCGCGTCCCTCTGCGGAACCCATCGACGTGTGAATCTTCAGCACCTCCATGATCTGGCTACCGATCGTGTAGACCGGGTTGAGCGATGTCATGGGTTCCTGGAAGATCATCGCGATGCGGTTCCCGCGGATGGAGCGCATCCTGGAACCGCCGGGGGCGAGCGCGGTGATGTCGACCTCCTCCGCAACGCCTCCCTCGAGGCGGTTGAAGAGAATGCGGCCCTGCTTGATAACCCCCCGCGGCCGGGGGAGCAGCTGCATGATGGAGGTTGCGGTCACGCTCTTGCCGCATCCGCTCTCGCCTACCACTCCGAGCACGGTGCCGCGGTCGACGGAAAAATCGATCCCCCGAAGCGCATTGACAATGCCGTCCTCGGTGCGAAACTCAACGTGAAGGTCCTCAACGCGCAGTATGTCGTCGGTCTGCATCAACTACCGCCTCACTTGCTGGAATAGGGGTCCGCGGCATCACGCAGCCCGTCGCCGAAGAAGTTGAACGCGAGAACCGCGACGAAAATCGCGAGCCCCGGAAGGAGCATCCACGGCCGCAGCGCCATCGACTGGACGTTCTGCGCGTCCTGCAGCAGGACCCCCCAACTCGTCATCGGCGGCTGAATCCCGACCCCCAGGAAGCTCAGAGTGCTCTCGGCAAGGATCATCACCGGCACGGCAAGCGTCGCGGTGACGATAATGTGACTCGTAACGCTCGGCAGCAGGTGCTTGAACATGATCCACGGCGCGTTCGCCCCGCTTGCCTCGGCAGCCAGTACGTAGTCGTTCTTCCGGTACGCGAGGACCTTCGCGCGCACGGCTCGCGCGAGGCCGCCCCACTGGACGAGCGCGAGCACCGTGACGACGCCTATGTAGATCTGCACCGACGACCAGGTGGGCGGCAGCGCAGCGGAGATCGCAAGCCATATGGGCAGCTGCGGAAACGAGTTCATGAACTCGATGATCCGCTGGACGACGAGGTCGACGGTGCCGCTCATGTACCCGGAAGTCGCCCCGATGGTTGCCCCCAGAAAGAGGCTTATGATGACACCGAGCAATCCGGCCGTGAGCGACACCCGACTCCCGGCGAGGATTCGCGAGTAGAGGTCACGGCCAAGGAGATCGGCCCCCCAGATCGTCAGGTACCCTCCTTCGTCCACACCGAAGAGCCGGACGTCTGTCTCGATCAGGCCGAGGAGCCGATACGGCGCGCCGCGAACGAAGAGCCGCAGGTAGTACTTCTGCGACGTGTCCTCGACCCAGTCCATCCGGCCTTCGAGAACGTCGAGACGGCTCGTGCGTGCATAGATGTGGGGTCGCGTCAACGCTCCCGAATCGTCACGCCAGTGGATGGTTGACGGCGGAGCGTACTTGTAAGGGACGTTGCGCCTGCGGAAATCGTACGGCGAGAGGAAGTCGGCGAAGAGCGCCGTCCCGTACAGGAGGATGATCATGATACCACCGACGACAGCGAGCTTGTTCCGGAAGAACTTGATCTTCATCAGACGCCACTGGCGTCTCGCCTTGTCGGAGGCACCGGTCACCGACTCGTCGGGATACTCGATCGGATCGAAGTCTGAGAGCACGTCGAGCCGCGAACGCCACTCCTCGGGCGGCGGTGTCCTGTCTACGCGGTCACGTTGCACATCGGTCGAACTCATTTCGCGCTCCATCAGGTGTACTGCACGCGCGGATCGATCGCCGCGAGCAGGAGGTCGGCCAGCAGATACCCTACAACGAGAAAAAAGGCCTG
>SLST01000457.1 GCA_007130265.1 Spirochaetales bacterium | reverse complement strand
CGGATTGCCCCGCGGATTGCCCCGCGGATTGCCCCGCGGATTGCCCCGCAGCGAACCCGCCGCGGGGCAGTTGCCCGCGACGCCTGAGTCCGAGTCGCTCGTCGTTCCTTCGGATGTCGCCTACGTCGCCGCCGCGTGCCGGGGAGCGCGCTACGGCTCGCCGCGCGCCGTGCACGAACAGGTACTCGCGCATCTGCTTCGCACCGGATTTCTCTGGGAGGCGATCCGCATGAAAGGCGGCGCCTACGGGGCGAGCGCGAGCGCGCGTACTCTCGACGGCGTGTTCGGTTTCTGGTCGTATCGCGATCCGCGCATTGTCGAGACGCTTGGCGCATTCCGGACGGGGCTCGAGCGCTTTGCCGAATCTCCTGTTTCGGACCGCGAGCTCGAGCTCGCGGTCATCGGGATCACCGGCCATCACATCCGGCCGCTCTCACCCGGCGAGAAGGGCATCGTGGCGCTGCGCCGACACCTGTACGGCGTGACCGACGCGATGCGACAGGCTGGCCACGAGACGCTACTCGCGACCACCGCGGACGACGTTCGGCAGGCGGCCGCCGGACTGCTCGAGTCGATGGCGGACTCGCGAGTCGTGGTCATGGCGGGCGCGCGCGCCATTTCGCAGGCCGCCGAGGCGGTGCCCGGACTCGCCGAGCATCAGATGCAGCTGCCCGTATAGGAGGACGAAGTGAGACGGTTACCGCCACGACTGATCTGGGTTCTGGTCGCGCTCCTGGTCGCCTCCGGGCTCCAGGCGAACGACGATGACCCGGCGCTCTACGCGGTGGGCACGCTCGGCGCGACGAGCCTCTACACGAGCTACTTTCTGCTTGGAACGCTCGCCGACGGCTACGCCACGGCAGCCTATACCGCGGCGTTCGCCGACGAGCTCGCGCGCGACGTGATCGGCCTCAGCGAGTCGTCGATCGAAGCGCTCGGCCGTATCGTGGCCGACGAATCGATCGCCGCCGGTGACCGCGAGCTTCTGCGGCGTATGATCGGTGCCCACGAGCTCCTGATCGCGCAGGCATGGGGCCTGATCGCCTACGTCGAGGACGAAGGCGAGACCGACGACTGGTTCCGCTACCGGCGCGCGGCGTGGGAGGCGATCAGGAGCCTGCTCGATCTCGAGTAGCCCGCGTGAGCCGTTCGAGCTTCTCGATGGTCAGAGGGGCCGACCCTTCATAGTGGTTGTTCACGTTCACGTAGACGTCGAGTCCGCGTCCCAGCATGTCGGCTGCGACGTCAAGAAGCTGTGGTAGCTCCTCGTCCCTGGGAGCGACGACTCTATCCCACCGCTTTCCGCTTGCCTCCTCGATCCCCTTCCGGTCCGGGCCGAGCAGCCGGATGACGCCCGGGCCCGGGATACCATCGCCGGCGGAGTCCCCGAGCACCGCGCGCATCTTCTCGTACACGAGCGGTGCCGGCGGCAGGTAGTAGCCGTGACAGAACACGTGTGGGACCCGGTGGCGCGCGAGCGTCTCGAAGTAGCGCGCCTCGAGATAGTTCGGATTACGGATCTCGACGCCGAGCGGCCACGACCCGGCGACGTCGCGAAGCGAGGTGAGGAAGGCGTCGATCCGCTCACAGAACTCGGCGAGCCCGCTCATCTTCTGCCGGTTGAGGTACTCGAACTGCAGGATTACGCAGGCAGTGCGCTCCCGCATGGGCGCTATACGCGAGAGGAAGTCGCCGAGCAGCGAGGCCGAAAGGAAGTACGGGTTCACGCCCGATCTCCTCTGCTTCGCGTGCCGGGAGAAGTGAGTCAGCGTAACCGCGTTCGGCGCCTTGATCGTAAAGCGAAACTCCTCGTCGACACTTGCCAGGTATTCGGCGACGGTGTCGGCCACAGGGAGCTTGACGGAATCGGTATCGAAGAGCGACCAGAACCACTGGTCGATCTCAACGGCGCGATAGCGACGGCTGTACTCACGGAGGTAGTTGATGCCCTTCGTCGCGGAGTAGACGAGCCCCTTCCAGGAGGGATACTTCCAGCTGCAGGTCCCGAATCGCAAGATTGACATGCACTCAGCATACACGTAGACTCCCCAACCAGCTATGCGTACCATTCGTCTGCTCGTTCCCGCGGCACTCGCGGTCGTTTTCGCACTCCTGTTCTCCGGGTGTTCGATCAACCAGATTGCCGTGAACGCGCTCGCGAATACGCTCGCCGGCGGTGAGGGTGACGGAGCGTCGGTGTTCACCGCGGACGACGACCCTGAGCTCGTGGGCGACGCGCTGCCGTTTGCTCTGAAGCTCTATGAGTCGATTCTCGAGCAGACGCCCGAGCACGAGGCGCTCCTGCTCGCGACCGGCAGTGGTTTCGTTTCGTACGCGAACGCCTTCGTCGCGACGCCTGCGAGCATGCTGCCCTTCGAAGAGTGGGATCGTCGTGAGGCCATGCAGGCTCGCGCGAAGCGGCTCTATCTGCGCGGGCGTGAGTATCTGGTGCGGGGGCTCGACGTGCGCTACGACGGGTTCCGCGAGGCGCTGTTCGACGCCGACCGGCAGGCCGTCTCTGCCTACCTCGGCACAATGACGCGCAAAGACGTTCCCTTCCTCTACTGGATAGGCGCGAGCTGGGTGGCCGCCTTCGCGCTCGATCCGTTCGATCTCGACCTCGCCTTTACGGTGACGCGGGCCGAACCGCTCATGCTTCGCGCGCTCGACCTCGACGAGGAGTTCAGCGACGGCGCGATACACGATTTTCTCGTCCAGTACTACGCCGGGCTGCCCGACTCGATGGGCGGAGACAAGGCAAAGGCCGAGTACCATCACACCCGGGCGCTCGAGATCGCCGACGGGCGGCTCGCAGGTCCGTACGTGAGCTACGCCGAAGCGCTCGTCATCCCCAGACAGGACGCCGAGCTGTTTGTCGACCTGATGAACCGTGCGCTCGCCGTGGACCCCGACGACCACCCGCCGGCCCGGCTCGTAAACATTTTGACTCAACGGAAGGCGCGCTGGTACCTTCAGAACATCGATGACTTCTTCCTGCCCGACTGGTCGGAAGATGAAGGAGAAGGGTTTTGACGAGACGAGGCAGACTCCTTTCGGCACTGCTCCTGGTGATCCTGTTCGTCGCCCCACTCACGGCGCAGGAGATCAAACTGGCCAGCGTCGCGCCGGAAGCGTCGCCGTGGGGACAGGCGCTGAACCGGATGGCCGCGGAGTGGAGCAGGATTTCCAGCGGCCGAGTCCGGGTGCGGGTGTACCACAACTCGATAGCCGGCGAAGAGGCGGACGTCATTCGCAAGATGCGCATAGGCCAGCTGCAGGCGGCGGTGCTGACGAGCGCGGGGATGAAGAACGTCGTGCCGGAGGTTTTTTCGATCAGCGTGCCCTTCATGATCAGCTCGGAGGATGAGCTCGAGTACGTCATGGAGCGGATCGAGCCCGAGCTGAACGCCGAGTTCGAGCGCAACCGGCTCCACGTTCTCGCCTGGTCACGGGCCGGATGGGTCCACTTCTTCAGCAAGCAGCCGGTTACCTACCCGGACGACCTCAAGCGCCAGCGCCTTGCGGCGAACCCCAATGACCAGGAGCTCCAGCAGGCGTTCCGCATCATGGGGTACCGACCCATTCCCATGCCGCAGCCGGATCTGCTCACCTCGCTGAACAGCGGCATGGTGGACGCCTTCTATACCTCGCCGCTCGTGGCGGCCGGCTTCCAGTGGTTCGCGCTCGCCCCCAACATGCTCGACCTCAAGGTCGCGCCGTTCCTCGGCGCGATCGTCATCACCGACGCCGCCTGGCGGCGCGTTCCCGACGCGATCAAGGACCAGCTCCTTCGATCGGCGGAGTCGGTCGCGAACCAGATTGACGATGATATCCGCGATCTGGAAGCCGAGGCGCTCGAGACGATGCGCCGGTTCGGTCTCTCGGTTCAGGAACTGAGCCCGGAGGTCCACGAGATGTGGCGGGCGGACGTGGAGCGACACCGCGACGCGATCCAGGAGGTGTTCGACGCCGAGATGACCGCCCGGATCCAGCGGATCCTCGCCGAGTACGAACGCCGCTGATGAGGGGGCTTCGAACCCGGATGTTCGGGACTCTCCGCAACGTCGAATCGTGGGCCGGAAGTCTCGGACTGCTCGTCCTCGCGCTCCTTCCCATGCTCGAGATCATCGTCAGGATCGTGGCCGCGGGCGGCATCTCCGGGTATAACGCGTACCTCGTACACCTCGTTCTCTACTGCGCCTTTCTCGGAGGGATGATCACCGCGCGCGAGGGGCGGCATCTCGCGATCACCGTCGCCGTTGACGCGCTGCCCGAGCGTTGGCGCGACGCTGCCGGGGTGGTGCGGACCTTCTTTTCCGCAGCGCTCGGGTTTGCTTTCTTCTGGGTGTCGCTCACCTTCGTGATCCTCGGGTTCGAGCCGCAGGCGCGCGTCGGGTTCGTGCCGGTGCACCTGTTTGCCGCGGTGATGCCGCTCGGGTTCCTCGTGATGACTATCCGCTTCATGCTGCGGGGGCCGGCGACCCTTTGGGCCCGGGTCGTCGCGGTGCTCGGCGTCCTGACCGGGACGTTCCTCGCTTCGCAGTCGCTTGCAGACGTCGTCTACCTGCACGCGATGGAGATCCCCGAGCTTGTCGACCGAATCGTGGACCTCTGGTACCAGGTCGTGCCGCTGGTGTCGTTGCCGCTCATCGTCCTGCTCGTCGTATCCGCCTTCCTTGGCGTGCCGCTGTTCATCGTGCTCGGGGGGGTTGCGCTTCTGCTCTTCGCGCGCGACTTTGGTGCGCTCGCGGTCGTCGCGAACGAAGGGTACGAGATGCTGATAGGCGGGACGATCCCCGCGATTCCCCTCTTCACGCTCGCCGGTTTCTTCCTCAGTGAGAGTCGGGCGGGCGAGCGCCTCGTGCGGCTCTTCCGCGCCCTGTTCGGGTGGATGCCGGGTGGGCTCGTGATCGCGGCGGTGCTCGTGAGCACCTTCTTCACGACCTTTACCGGGGCCTCCGGGGTGACGATCCTCGCGCTCGGCGGTCTGCTGTACTACGTGCTCACCGGAAGCGGCAACTACGACGAGCGTTTCGCCACCGGCGTGCTGACCGGCAGCGGCAGCATCGGCTTGCTCTTCCCTCCAAGCCTCGCGCTGATAGTCTACGGATCGATCGCCCAGGTCAGCATCTTCGATCTCTTCCTGGGCGGCATTCTCCCCGGGCTGCTGATGGTCGTTGCGATGTCTACGGTGGGAGTCGTGGTCGCGATCCGCCGGGGCGTGCCGTCGGTGCCCTTTGACGGTCGCGAGGCATGGAAGTCGCTTGCGGAGTCGATCTGGGAAATCCTGCTGCCGGTGCTGATCGTCGTGGTCTACTTCACCGGGATCGCAACGCTCGTGGAGACCGCCGCGGTCGCCGTGGTCTACGTGCTCGTCGTCGAGGTCGTGATTCGTCGGGAGATCGGGTACCGTCAGCTCGTCGACGTCTCGCTCAAGGCGTTGACGATCGTCGGCGGCGTGCTGATGATTCTCGCGCTCGCCCGCGCGCTCTCCTACTACATCGTCGACACGCAGCTGCCCACGATGCTGCGCGACTGGGTGCAGACCGCGATCACCTCGCGGTTCGTCTTCCTGATGCTGGTCAACCTGGCGCTCCTGGTGGCGGGCATGTTCATGGATATCTTTGGGGCGATACTCATCGTCGCGCCGTTGATCATCCCGCTCGGCTCGATCTTTGGTGTCGACCCGGTGCACCTCGGGATCATCTTCATCGCGAACATGGGCATCGGCTTCATCACCCCGCCGGTTGGACTCAACCTCTTTCTCGCCGCGTACCGCTTCGAGATGCCGCTCGCGCGTATCTACCGGAACGTCGCCCCGTTCTTTCTCATTCAGTTCGCGATCGTCCTGATCATCACCTACTGGCCGTGGTTGAGCACGGCGCTCCTCGGCCGGTAGTCTCAGGCGAGCGGGAAGATCGCGACGACGAGCCACCCAAGGAAGAGCGCATTGCCTGTAGCGTACCCCCATGGATCGTTTGCGATTCCCCCCAGGAACGCGGTGGCCGCGAAGGCGACCGGCAGCGCCGGAAGCACGAGCGTGAGGAAAAAGAGTCCGTTCACCGTGATCCCGGCGAGAGCGAGCGCCGCCAGAATGGGGAGCGTGTAGGCGAAATAGAGGCCGACGCGATACTTCACCGGAGCTCCCGCCTGGACGAACCCGGCCCCGAGCTGCCACGGCAGCATCGCGAGCGCGACAACGGGCCAGCGCGCCAGACGCGCCGGGATGAGCATCCATTGGAGCGCAAGGTGCTGCACCATGATCCCGGCGGCGACCCAGAGAACCGCGAAGAGGCCGATGCCCAGGGCGAGGCTCGCAAGCCGCGGCCGCGACGGGCGAAACCCGAGCGCAAGCCAGATGATCCCGAAGATGAAGAACCAGAGCGCCGCGGCGCCGGCGACGAGCATCCCGCCGAGCTCACCGACCGGGAGCGCCATCGCGGTCGCCGCGAGCGCCGCGGTCGCGGCGAAGGGACCGACGACGATGCCGACGACCCACCACCGCGCCCGGATGGCCGGCAGGCCGCCGTGACCGCGACCGGCGCCTTGGGGGACCAGCCTGCGAACGTACGGACCGGCCACCCGGGCGACGAGTACCCAGGCGACGAAGTGGAGCGCGTAGAGCAGGCCTCGTCGGTCGGTGTACACCGGCCCGCCGTCGCGTTCGATCGCGTACGCCGAATCGAGCCAGTCGACGACCGACTCCTGGCTGCGATCGCTGAAGAGGATCGTCATGTGTTCGACGCCGGGGATGATTTCCATCGCGCGCGCGGCTCCCGCGGCGAACGCTACGGCGGTCTCGTCGCTTCCGCCGGCTTCGTCGAGCAGGCGTTTCGCGTTCGCGACGAAGCGCGGCTCGAGGCTGCCTGCCTGCAGGAGAAGATTGCGCGGGACGGCCTCGGCGAAGAGCGCTCCGGTCGGGGAGATCGCGACGACCGCCGAGAACACGTCCCGGCGTCTGACGCCGGCGCGCATCGCCGCTCCGCTGCCCATCGAATGGCCCACGACGGCGATACGCTGCGGGTCGATCTCCTCCCTGCCGAGCAGCGACGCGAGCGCCGTGTCGATGTTCGCCTGAAGCGACTCACGCGACTCGTCGAGCGGCTGTCGGTTTGCTCCGTGCCCGGCGAAGTCCCAGAGCGCCACGCCGTACCCGGCGTACGCGAGTCGATAGGCGTAGCCGAGCATGATCCGCCGCGAGGCGCCGAATCCGTGGGCGATGAGCACGCCCGGGATCCCGATACCCACCGGTGAGTCGCTCGAAGTCGCTTCTCTCGCCGGCGGCATCACGTGGGTCAACGGCAGCGGGCCTTCCGCGCCGGACGCCTGGAGGTGTACGACCTCCAGGTCGCGCGACGGACGAGTCATCTGCCACCAGGAACCGAGCACGAGCCCGAGACCGACGAGGGCGACCGCGATCGCCGCCGCGGGATGAAGAGGCTTCACGACGTTGATCTCACTCGCCCGACCCGGTGAGACCGAGCCCGAAGAACGCGTTCGGATTGTCGAAACACCAGGCGCGTGCGATTTCCTTCGCCTCCGACAGCGTCACGTGGCCCATCTCGACGAGATCGCTGAGCGCGCACGCGATGACCTCGCGGGCAAGAGCGGCGTGCGCCCACGCGATGTGCGGCAGCCCCCCGCCCACGTCCGACCCGAAACCGTGGATTTTCGTGTGGGGCACCGCCGAGACCGCCTGGACGAGCATCGACCGGGCGTACACGGGATCGACGATGTGCGTCCAGCAAAAATCGAGCGTGACGTTCGGATAGTTCTTCGCGAGGAAGAGCGCATCGCTCGAGTAGGGCCAGTTCGCGTGAAAAAGATCGAACCGCACGTCGCGGTGCACTTCTATGAGGCTGCGAAGCCCTGCGGCGTTCGCCTTTGCCACGTCGTTGCGTATCCCGGCCATGTGTCCGGTGTGCAGCTGGACCGGGAGGTCGGCTTCCCGCGCGATCCGCATGAGGGCGTGCATCAGGAAGTCCGAGAGGGCGTTCGCGTCCGGGTCGTACTCGGCATGGTAGCGTGGGTCGGCGAGGATCCGGTTGAACACCGCCTCGGCGTCAGCGCGAGTCGGCATGCGATAGGTGATTGATCGGTCGTACGCCGACTGGTCTTTGAGACAGACCGCTCCCCTGTCACGGCCGGCTTCGATGTAGCGGCGGCAGAGGTCGAGCCACTCGTCAAGACATGTAACGGTCGCGCGGCAGGCCGTTTCCAGCGGAGCGAGATCACCCCTCGTACGAATCGCGTGGAGAAAGGGAAGTGAGAGTGCGAGCCGCTGCCTTGGAAGCGGCTCCCAGGAGCCGTCGATGAGCCCCGCCGGCGGTGGCCAGCAGTCGGAGATTCTCACGACGATGCCCGCCTCCTCGAGGATTCGGTCGAACGCGTCGGGTTCCGCATAGTCGGGAAGCCGCTCCTGTGCGTCCTTCAGGTTTGCCCGAGTCGGCTCCTCAATCCCGAACAGCCTCTGCATCGCGTAGCGGACCGCGATGCCGTATCCGGTGAACCGCGTGGCGCGCCAGGCGTGCAGAAACTCGTCGCATCGGTCGTCAAGCGGGAGCGATGCGTCGAGGATGCGCCCCGTCGCGACTTCTCCGGCCGCGGAGGTAAGGTCGTGCGCGTAGTATCCGGAACAGAAGAACTGCAGGACGTCGCCGATCCGCTCACGGCTCGACATGTGCTCGTGACAGTCGATGAGCGGCAGTTCCCGGATGTACGCAGAGAGATGATCGAAAGACAGCGAGCTGGTTCTCATAGCGAGTCTCCTTTCTCCTCGAGCCTACACCGAAAGCGACGATTTGACACCGGGGAAGCCCGGCGGTACGCTTCCGTTCATGAAGGTGGTCATCGTCGGCGCCGGCGCGGTGGGCATGCAGATTGCCAAACAGTTGATCGACGAGAAGAAGGACGTGGTCCTGATCGAGCCGAATCCGGACCGGGCGCGCCTGGCCTCCAATCGCCTCGACTGTATGGTTCTGATGCGCGAGGGGAACAGCGTCGATGCGCTGCGCGAGGCGGGAACCGACGGCGCCGATTTCTTCATCGCCGTGACCGACAGCGACGAGGTCAATCTCATATCGTGCGCGCTCGTGGAGAGCGAGTTCAAGGTTCCGTGTAAGATCGCACGCGTACGAAACGTCGACTACACTTCCTCGCGGGTGGTGGAGAAGCGGTTTCTCGGGATCGACTACATCCTCAGCCCGGAGACCGTGGCGGCGCGTGCGATCATCCGGTCGATCGAGCAGGGCGCCGTCAGCGACATCGTCCTGTTCGAGCAGTCGAACGTCCAGATGCGGCATCTGACGGTCACCCCGGGCTCAGAGTTCGCGAACCGCAGCCTCAGCCAGATTGGTACTACCGTGCACCTCAACTTCCTCGTCGCGATCGTGCTCCGGGCGAACCGGTACATCATACCTTCCGGCCGCACCGTGCTCCAGCCCGGCGACATCCTCTACGTCGTCGCGACCCAGGAGGGCTTCGACAAGCTGTACCAGCGTCTGGGGATGCGACCCACGCAGATGCGCCGGATCGTGATCATCGGGGGCGGTAAGATCGGGCAGATGATCGGCGCGTATCTGCTCGAGGGCAGGGGGCGCGACGCCTCGCTGGCGCGCCGGCTGTTCGGCGCTCTCAAGCAGGAGCGACGACGGAGCATCAAGATCATCGACTGGGACTACGCGCGGTGCAAGGAGCTCACGCAGCTGCTTCCGGGCGCGCTGGTGATGCACGCCGACATATCGGACGAGGGTGTGCTCGAGGAAGAGCATATGGCAGACTCAGACCTCGTGATCGCCGTTACCGGCAACCAGGAGCTCAACATCGTCTCTGCCGTCTACGCAAAGTCGCTTGGCGTCCAGCGCGCGATGGCGCTGGTGAACAAGACCAACTACACCCGTATCGCCTCGCAGCTCGGGATCGACGTTCCGGTGAGCGTCAAGAACAGCATGGTCAACTCGATCCTGAAGCTCATCCGCAGCGGAAACGTCAAGAGCATCCACTCGATTCCGGAGGGCGATCTGGAAGTCCTCCAGATCGTGGTGGACGGCGCCAGCAGCGCGGTCGGCAGGGAGATCCGCGAGATCAAGCTCCCGCAATCGTCATTGGTCGTGAGCGTCCTGCGTGCCGAGGAGGCGTTCGTCCCTGACGGAACGTACCGGTTGCAGGCCGGTGATCACATCATCGTCATCGCGCGCCTGGAGCACATCGAGCAGATTCAGGGCATTTTCACCTCCGCGGCATGAACACGGTCCTGATCTTCCGCGTACTGAGTGTGCTCCTGCTCCTCATCGCCGGGTTCATGGTCGCACCGATCATCGTCGCCCTCTTCTACGCCGAGTACGAGATGATCGGGGCGTTCCTGGTCCCGATCGCCGTCGTGGTCCCGATCGCTGTGCTTTACCTGTTCGTCACCCGTCGGCGGCGCGGCGGCCTCTCGACGAAATCCGGGTTCCTGCTCGTGACGATGAGCTGGCTCGCCGCCGCCGCGACCGGTTCGGTGCCCTTCCTGGTCTCCGGATGGATCCCGAGCGTCACCGACGCCTTCTTCGAGACAATGAGCGGGTTCACGACGACCGGCGCGACGATTCTCACTGATATCGAGGCGCTGCCGGCGTCGCTGCTCTTCTGGCGCTCGCTGACGCACTGGCTCGGCGGTATGGGCATCATCGTGCTGACCGTGGCTATTCTGCCGCTTCTCGGCGTCGGCGGATACCAGATCATGAAGGCTGAAGCGCCCGGTCCGTCGGTAGACCGGCTGACGCCGAAGATCACCCAGACTGCGAAGCTCCTCTGGTTCATCTACCTTGGTCTGACCGTCCTCGAGACCGCCCTGCTCATGGTCGGAGGGCTCTCGCTCTACGATGCGCTTACCCACACCTTCGGCACGCTCGCGACCGGCGGGTTCAGCCCCAAGGCGGCGAGCGTCGGGCACTACACGAGTCCCTTCGTGCAGATCGTCGTAACGGTGTTCATGCTCGCCGCCGGCGTCAACTTCATCCTCTACTACCGGCTGCTCCTCGGCCGCGTTCGGGTCATCGCGCGGAATACGGAGGTGAAGGTCTACTTCGCGGTGTTCGTGGCGGCTACCGTGGCGATCGCCTCTGCGCTACAGCATGGAGCGGTCTATGGGAGCGTCGGAGAGAGTCTGCGTTACGCCGGCTTCCAGGCGGCGAGCATCCTCACGACCACCGGCTACGCCACTGCCGATTTCGCGCAGTGGCCGGCGGCCGCGCAGGTGCTGCTCTTTGCGCTCATGTTCGTCGGCGGATCGGCCGGATCGACCGGCGGGGGCATAAAAGTCGTTCGAGTCGTGACGCTCGTCAAACAGGGGTTCAACGAGATGCGCTATCTCGTGCACCAGCACGGCGTGTTCGCGATTCGGCTGAACGGGCAGGTGATCCGCAAGGACGTCGTCTACTCGATCGCCGGGTTCGTCTTTCTCTACCTGTTGCTGCTCGTGATCACCTCGATCGTCGTGGCGACCGGCGGGAACGACATCGTCACGAGCTTCACGACCGCGCTCGCGACGCTCGGGAACATCGGCCCCGGGTTCGGCCGGATTGGACCGGTCGAGAACTACGCCTTCTTCCACGACCACATCAAGTGGTATCTGAGCTTCATCATGATGGTCGGTCGCCTCGAGATCTACACGGTGCTGGTGCTCGTCACGCCGGCGTTCTGGAGGGAGTAATGGCACGACCGGTCCCGCTGTCGGCTTTCGCGCGCCTTGCCGCTCCGCACCGGCTGGTCGGCGCCCTGGTGACCGGCGGTGCGTTGGCGCTTGTTCACGGGGGCCCGCTTCCCGGTGGCGCCGGTGCGTTCGCCGCCGTCGTCGTGCTCACGACCGTCGCGCTGTCGGCGCTGCGCGCCTGGTTTCTTCTCCGGGGTGTCGCGTCGGCCTCGCACCAGAGCCTGGTGATGGGCCTCGCCGGCGGCGCGGCAACCGGCGCGCTCGTCGTGCTCATCATGACGGCGAACTGGCCCTCCGTCGCGGTCCTCGTCATCCTGTTGGTCATCGAGTGGCTGTTATTCCTTCCGCCGGTGTCGCTCGCCCGGCGCGTACCCGTGGAGGTCGGACTCACCGTCAGTGAGGGTGGGGTGCTGCCCGCGTTCGGGTACGCGGCGGCACTCGGACGGTGGGCGGCGCCCTGGCCTCTTCTTGCCGCTACGCTGTGCGTCTCTCTCGCCGCGTCGTCCGCGGCGTTCGTCGGGGAGTCGGGTGTCGATTCGCTCGCACCGAGACCAACCCTCCGGAGATTCGTCCCGCCGACCGCCGTCGCGCTTCTCTCCCTGTCTGCACTCACCGCCGCGATCGCTCTCGTCCTCGGGGGCGCCGGCCCCGGCCTCGATCCGGAGCTCGCGCTGCTTGCGACTCCCATGGCCGTGATGTCGGCCTTCTTCGGGTGGCTCTCGCTCTTTGACCCGAGGCCGGAGTGGTGTCTGCGGCGCATCGAGGGACTCGTGACCGCGTCGGTCTTGAGCTGGTACGCCGGCCTCCTGCTCGTGCTGCTGGTCGCCGCGCGGCCGCCTGGGTAGCTTATTCCGCATGGAGCTCTGCGTGTACTACGATTCGAGGTGTCTGTCCCACGAGAACGGCCCCGGCCATCCTGAGAGCCCGCAGCGCGTAGTGGCGATCCGCGATCGCGTCGAGCAGGCCGACTACGGGTGTCGCGTGCGGTTCGTGTCGCCGGAGCCGGCGGCGTCGCACGAGCTCCTGCGCGTCCATACCGCGGAGTACCTGGAGGAGCTCGAGCGCTCGAGCTGTCGCCCGCACACCGTCTTTGACCCGGACACCTCGGCGAACGAGCACTCGTTTCTCGCGGCCCGCCTCGCCGCAGGCGGCGCGCTCGCCGCGGTTCGGTCCGTAGTCGCCGGCGATCCGGCCGTGCCCTTCGTCGCGATGCGCCCGCCCGGCCATCATGCGGAGGCCGACCACGCGATGGGGTTCTGCCTGGTCAACAACGTCGCCGTCGCGGCGGCCGACGCACTTGCCGCCGGTCTCGAGCGTGTTGCGATCGTCGACTGGGACGTGCACCACGGCAACGGTACGGAGCATATCTTCGCCGGCTCGAGCGAGGTCCTCTACGTGTCGCTCCACCAGTCACCGCACTATCCGGGGACCGGTCGCTCTTCCGACGTTGGACAGGGGGAGGGCACCGGCTACACCGTCAATCTTCCGCTGCCCGCCGGAAGCGGGCACCGCGAGTACTCGTACGCTTTCAAGGAAGCGGTGCTTCCGGTTCTCGAGCGGTACCAGGCACAGCTGCTCATCGTCTCCGCCGGGTTCGACGTCCACGAGCGTGACCCCCTGGCAGGAATCGTGCTCGGCGCCTCGTCGATCTCGTGGATGACCGCGCGATTGCGTGAGGTTGCGCAGCGAAGCGCCAAAGGCAGGATTGTCCATGTACTCGAGGGCGGATACGATATGGGCGGGCGTGCCGACGGGGTCGCGACTTTGCCGCCTCACTGGGCTTGACACCGCGACAGCAAAGCACCGGCGGGCGT
>SLST01000022.1 GCA_007130265.1 Spirochaetales bacterium | reverse complement strand
CGACGCACGGAACGGCGCATTACTGGGCGCCGCTCGTTCGCTACATTCGTCTCACCCTGGAGACCGGCCTGACCTGGACGATGCGATGGAGTGAGGAAAACACCGTGCGACTCCGCTACGCCTGGGACTACTACGCGCTCGATCCGTTCGACGGGCTCTATCCGCTGCGGGTCGCGACGCACACGCTGTCGCTGAGTCTGGGGACGAGGGGTATGTGATGAGCCTGACACACCGACTGCCACGAGTGTTGCGGCTCGCCGCGCGCGCAGCCGCCCTTGCCGCGTTCGCTCTCCTCTCCGCCTCGTGCGAACTGCTCTTCATGCCGGCGCCCTCACCGTCACCGCAGGCGATCTTTGACGAGGTCTGGACCTTCGCCGACACGCACTACAGCTTCTTCGAGCTCAAGGGAGTCGACTGGGCAGAGGCCCGCGCCCGGTACCGCCGGCTCGTGCGTCACGATATGGACGAGTTCGAGCTCTTCGACCTGCTCGCGGACATGCTCTACGAGCTCGAGGACGGGCACGTCAACCTGCGCTCGCCCTTCAACCGCTCGCGCTACTGGCAGTGGTACCTCGACTATCCTCCGAACTTCGACCCGGTGTTGCTCGAGCGCGAGTACTACCGCGGTGCGCAGGAGTACGCGGGGCCCCTCGTCCTCCTTGACTTCGAGGACGACAACATCGGCTACGCGAGGTACGCGAGTTTTGCACAGACGGTTGCCGCGGAAGACCTCGACTACCTTTTCTCGCGCTTCGCCGATCGCGACGGGATCATCTTTGACGTGCGGAGTAACGGGGGAGGGTCGACCGCCAACGCGTATCGGATCGCCGGAAGGCTTGTCGACGGTCGCACTGTTCGCGGCTATCAGGTCTACAAGAACGGCCCCGGGCACGAGGATTTCACGGATCCGCAGGTGGCGACGATCAGCGCGCCTTCGGACGCCGTCCGCTGGCGCAAGCCGTTCGTCGTCCTGACGAACCGCTCGAGCTACAGCGCCACCAATCTCTTCGTCGCGCTCGTGAAGGGGCTCGACGGCGTGACGATCGTCGGCGACGCTACCGGCGGCGGGGGCGGCATCCCTGCGTCTACCGAGCTCTCGAACGGATGGCTGCTCCGCGTCTCGGCGCATCGCTTCTTCACCGCCGACGGACTGAACGTCGAGCTCGGGATCGACCCGGACTTGAAGGTCGATATGCTCGAGACCGACGCAGCAGACGGCAGGGATACGATCATCGAGGCAGCGCTCGACCATATTCGCGGGTAGGCGGCCGGCGTCCTGTCAGTACGCGTCTGCAGTTCAGTTGCTTACAACCGGAAGGCGATGTACGTGTTCGGGCGATTCGACCTCCTTGAGCAGGAAGGCCGCCCCGTCGGCACGGATGAGTTTCGGTCCAGTGCCGACGCCCACCCGGCCCACCTTGAAATTGCCGGCAGGCTCACCGTCGACGAGCATGGGCACGCGAACCACCGTCCAGTCGAGGCCGCTGGTCTTGACGATGTCGACCGCGGCCTGAGACTGCGCAAGGACCTTTCCGGCGAACAACCGCAGCGCGCCGCGGATGAGATGGTCGGCGAGCTTCGGCTCATCGCCGTCGGCCGGTACGCCCGCTCCGGTCATCCACACAAGTCGTCGGGCGCCCTTTGCCTTCATCGCGGAGACGATCGCGCGCGCAGCCGCCGGCAGAAGGTCATCCGGGGCACCCTTCGTTGGACCGAGGACCGAGACAACGGCATCCGGGGCTTTGCCCTCGAACGCCCGGTTGACGTCGGCCGGTGTGAGGACGTCTCCCTCTACCACCTCCATTCGGCCTCCGGCTCGATCCGCCAGACTGGGCGGGAGCTTCCCGGCCTTTCGCGCAAAGCTCACAACCTCGTGACCCGCCGCAAGCGCCTGTTCCACGAGCGGAATGCCGGTTCGGCCGCTCGCGCCGAAGATAACGATTCTCATTCTTCTCCTCCTGTCTGGTGCGGTCCGTCTCTCTTCGCCCGGGTGCGCAGCAGGACTCCGATCTGCTCCGCGGTCGCCGTGAGCGGCTCCGCATCGTGGTCGCATCTGCTCAGGATGATTCCGCCCTCTATTCCGGCGACGATCGTGTGCGCCAGACGCCTTGCCTCTGATGGCGTGGCGCCGCCGCGCCGGAGTCGTTCGGCGAATGCCTCCCGCCACGCACGGTATATGCGCGAGCACTCATGCCGGATCGCCGCGTTCGTCGATGCGGTTTCGAGCGCGACCGTCGTAATCGGCCCGCCGGCGCGGAAGCCGGACGCCTTCACTCCGGCGGCGATGCGCCTGATGAAATCTGGTATGACCTTCCACGTGGGTCCGTCAACGGCAAGTGCATCCGTGATTCTCGAAAGCACTTCACCGCCTACCTCCCGGAGCGCCGTCAGCGTGAGCTCGTCCTTTCCTCCCGGAAAGTGGTGATAGAGCGAGCCCTTCGGGGCGTGGCTGGTCTGAAGGATCTGATTGAGTCCCGTACCATGGTACCCCTGCAGCTCCAGCAGCTCACAGGTCGCCTCGATCACCCGTTCTCTGCTCGATCGCTCTGCGACACTCATCAAGCCAAATATATAGACCGGTCGGTCTATAGGCAAGTCCATCGAACTGCGAGTAGTCGCCCACGGCAGCTGGTCAGAGACGCCGCGCTACTTCGTACTCCTCGTAGTGCGCGACGGTCTCGAACCCGATCCTCCGGTAGCACGCGATGGCCGCATCGTTGTCCGCGTTCACGTTCAGGCCGACGTCGAGCCCCTGGCCTGCGAGCATGCGGCACAGTGCCTGGGTCACGCACGAGCCGTGGCCGCGACCCCGGTGAGTCGCAAGCGTGGCGATATTGCCCAGGGCCGCCACCCGGTAGCGCGGCGAATAGACGTGGATGCCGGCGACGCTCACGAGTCGGCCCTCTTCCCGAATCCCGACATACTGGCCGGTCTCGAGCATCCGTGGATCGAACCAGTTGCCCGGGTACGCCTCCTCGTAGAAGGCGAGGAGCGCCGGCAGATCGCCGGTGCCGAGCTGCACCGGCGCCAGAGCCGCCGGGTCTGCTCGCGTCGCTGCGGGTACCTGCACCCGCGCCTCGGCATCCGGGGAGAGCATCATCTTGCGGTGCAGCCCGTGGGCGTGGAGGTGATGCGTCGGCTCGAGGACCCGCGCCAGGTCCGGGCTCAGGTGCGCGTAGAAACGCACGGGCAGGATCTCCCTGATCGACGAGACGAGGTCCGCTATGGGTTCGACGTCGGCATTGAGCGCGAGCAATGTGGGCACGGTCATGCCGGCGTAGAGCAGGGCGATCGCGTCGATGTTGCCGTGCGAGCGGTGGCCGAACCAGATCGTGTACGGCCAGAAGAAGTCATCCAGATCTCCGAGGCTGTAGATGTGAAGACCGACGTCGGTCCTCAGAAATCGCTCGATCTCCTCCCGGTCGTGCAGCAGCGTGAAGCTCATGGAATCTCCGTGATAAAAAAAAGGCGCCCGTGGCTCTCAGGCCTGGGCGCCTTCCTCTGCGGGGACAGCCTTATGCGATGTAGGACTGCAGGCGTTCACTGCGCTCCGGATCACGGAGCTTGCGAAGCGCGCGCTGCTCAATCTGTCGAATCCGTTCCTTCGTCAGGCT
>SLST01000409.1 GCA_007130265.1 Spirochaetales bacterium | reverse complement strand
TCCGGGCGCGCCGCCTCGTAGACCCGGTCGTAGAAACTCCCGCCGCCGGCGCCCTCGGACTCTTCCATCCGCGCGGTGCGGCTCCGGAAATAGGTCACCCCGGCGGCCCAGACCTCCTGCCGGTCCACGAGCGGCAGCGCCTGCTTCCCCGCAGCCCCGCCGGGAGCACCGCCGGCCCCGGCGGAAGCCCCGGCCGCCTTCTCGAGCATCGCGATCGGGTCGTCGGCGCGGAAGATCGCGTCCCACTCGACCGCGCACGCGCGCAGCCCCCCCGACGCGTCGGCCGGGTCGGCTATGAAGATCCCCTCGTCATTTCGGTGTACGTAGAGCATACCGTATCGTACCGCGGACACGGTCCGTTGTCACGCCCTTGTCGGCGGCGCTTGGCGCTCCTGGCCATCTGCACTACGATGGCCGGCGTGACCTGCAAACTGATCGTATCCGACGTCGACGGCTGCCTCGCCCCGGAAGAATCGGCCGCCTGGGACCTCGAAGCCTTCGCCTCGCTTGCCGCTCGCGTCCGCGCCGGCAACGCCGAGCGGCCCTTCACGCTCTGTACGGGGCGTCCGCAGCCGTACGTGGAGGTGCTCATGAAGCTGCTCGACGTGCGGGTCCCCGCGATCTGCGAGAGCGGCGCGGTGCTCTACAGCCTCCGCGACAACCGCTCCGTGTACGGGCCGGGGGTGACCGACGCGAAGCTCGACGAGCTCTTCGAGATCCGCCACTTCATCACGAGCGATCTGCTCCACCGGTACCCCGAGACCGTCTACCAGTTCGGCAAGGAGGCGCACGTGAGCGTCTTCAGCGCCGACCCCTCGCGGATCCCCCTCCTCGCCGAGGAAGTGAGGCGGTTCGCCGGGCGGTACGCCGACGACCCGGTCGAGATCTCCGCGAGCCACTACTACCTCAATATCTCGCTACGCGGGGTGACGAAGGGCAGCGCCCTGCGTCACCTGATGAGCGAGCTCAGCGTGTCCCGCGACGAGGTCGCCGCGATAGGCGACACGGAGGGCGACCTCCCGCTGCGCGACGAGGCGGGGTTCTTCGCCTGCCCGGCAAACGCCACGCCCGAGACCGCGGCGGCCGCCGACTACGTCTCGCCGTACCCGGATGTGGCGGGGCTGATGGACATCCTCGACCGGATCGATTAGGCCGACCGGAGGCGCTTGAGCGCCGGTTTGCCCTCCACCAGGTTCGCCACGATCCGCCCGCACAGCGACGCGGAGATTACCCCGCCGGGCCACAGCGCGTAGTGTCCGGCGCACAGCAGGTTCGCCACCGGCGTCCTGATCCGGTTGAGCGACGGAAGGCGCCACAGCGGAGAGACCTGGTCGTCGTAGCACCAGCCCCCGGTCGAGCCGTTGGTGTTCATCGAGAAGCGTTCGCTCGACAGCGGTGTACCCACCTCCATGTACTCGATGCGATCGCTCAAGGAAGGGACGAGGCGCTCGGCGAGGTGCACGAGCTCCATGCCCACCTCCTGCTTGAAGGCACGGTACTCCGGGGTCCGGCGGTGCGACGCGCTGCCGTTACGCCAGTAGTTCTCCCACGGGAAGGAGCTGTAGGTCTGCAGGGTGAGCGCCGACTTCCCTTCCGGGGCCGACGGGCTCTCCTTCCCGAAGTGGTTGAGCGCGACCCACATGCTGCGGTGAACCTCTTCGGGCGAGTCCGGCTGCGGGAAGATCACGTCGTAGTTGGGGAAGTAGAAGGGGTGCTGCGCCCCGCCGAGGAGGTCGCTGAGCTCGTCGTCGCTCCACGAGAGGCCAAGGTAGACGGTGAGGATCTCCTCGGTCAGGCGCGCAGAGCGGATCCGGTTGACGAATCGAGTGGGGAAGTGCTCCGGGCCGAGGACCGAGTCGACGAGCCTGCGGTAGTCGCCGGCGTAGACGACCTTCTTCGCCTCGATCCGCTCGCCCGCGGTCGTGATGATGCCGGCCGCTAGACCCGTCGACGGATCGACGTCGATCCGCTCCACCTCGGTGTTGAACCTCGCCGTCCCGCCGTGTTCGACGAACCGCGTCGTGAGCCGATCGTGCAGGTGCTGCATGCCGCCCACCGGGTACCAGTAGTCGTACGACCAGATATGCCAGAAGCCCGCGAAGAAGAGGTAGGGCATCCGGTAGTAGCCCACCTGCGTGAACCACCTCCTGAGGCCCGGGTTCTCGATCACCGAGCACGCCTTCTCCCGGTAGCGGAAGGTCGACCACTTCTTGAGCCTGGGCAGCCACGGAGCGATGCGAAGCGCGCTTTCCGGCCCCGTATCGTTGAGGAGCGGGAAACCCCACGGATCGTAGTTCTCGCTGAGAAAACGGGAGACCTCCTTCACCTCGCCAAAGAGCGGCGCGATCCCCGGCTCGTCCGGAAAGGCGCGGCGGAGCTCCTCCTCCACCTGTGCGGGCGAGTCGATGAAGAAATCGAAGTCGTCCGACACCATCCGGTAGCGCGCCTGGACGAAGTCGTCGGGACCCACCCCGAGGAGGTCTCGCAGGATGGGCAGGACGATCCCCAGACTCTCGAACGACTGGTCCCCGCCGTCGAAGGTGAAGCCGTTGCGCGTGAAGCCGGACATGTTGCCCCCGGCGTGGTGATTCTGCTCGATCATCACCACGTCGAGCCCGTCCCGCGCGAGGTAGTTTGCGCATACCTGCCCCGCGATCCCCGCTCCAATAACCGCCACGTCGTGTGCCATGGGCACAGTATCGCCACGCGACGCCCCGGGCGCAAGCGGGCGCAACTGCCGTGACACGCCGGCGCTGATCTGCTATAATGAGAGAAACCATCAACTAAGGACGACCTATGAAGTACCGACCCTACGGATCAACAGGGCGCGATGTCTCCATGCTCGG
Source organism: Spirochaetales bacterium (assembly GCA_007130265.1). Taxonomy (GTDB): domain Bacteria; phylum Spirochaetota; class Spirochaetia; order DSM-27196; family SLST01; genus SLST01. The sequence goes on along the minus strand of SLST01000409.1, from coordinate 770 downwards.
GTTCGGAGCGATGCGCCTGCCCTCAAACGAAGACGGCAGCTGCGACTACGAGCAGGCGGTCCCGCTCCTTCGCCGCGGGATAGACCTGGGGATCAACTATATCGACACCGCTCGAGGCTACATCAACGGAACGAGTGAAGTGGCCGTGGGAAAGGCGATCAAGGGCTACGATCGCGAGAAGCTCTTCGTCGTGACGAAGATTCCCAGCAACGACATCAAGAACTCGGTGGGCCGCGAGTGGCGGCGGCAGCTCGAAGAGCAGCTCGGCCGGTTCGACATGGAGTACATCGACCTTATCCTCTTTCACGGCCTGCGGTGGGACGCCTTCGAGGAGCACGTGAGCAAGCCCGGCTACGCGCTCGAGGCGGCGCGCCGCGCGCAAGCCGAAGGACTGGTACGCCACGTCGGCTTCTCGAGCCACGACTCGGCCGACGGCATCGTCCGGCTCGTGGGGACCGGCGAGTTCGCCGGGATGCTCGTGCAGTACAACTTCCTCGACGACCACAATATGCCGGCGATCACTGCGGCCGCCGATGCGGGGATGGGCGTCACGATCATGGGCCCGGTCGCCGGGGGACGGTTAGGCGTGCCGGGATCGGTTGCGCTGCCCGGGGAGGGCCTCGAGGCGCTGCGGCTGCCGGACCTCGCGCTTCGCTACGTTTGGGATACGCCGGGGGTCACGGTGGCGCTCTCCGGGATGAACGCGTTCGAGCAGATCGAAGAGAACGTCGCGTCGGCTGAATACACCGCCCGCATGAGTGATGCCGAGC
>SLST01000056.1 GCA_007130265.1 Spirochaetales bacterium | reverse complement strand
TCACCGCGGTAAACCGGGCGGCCGTGGCGGCCGGGATAGAGCCCGGTATGCGGTACGCCGCAGCGCTTGGTATCTGCGGCGAGCTGCACGCCGGGACGGTGGATCCGCAGGAGCGCGGCGAGCTTCGCCGGAAGCTCATGACGCTCTTCACCGCGTTCAGTCCGCAGGTCGAACCGGCTGAAGGCGAGCAGGCGCTCTTCTGGGTCAACGTCTCCGGACTCGAGCGGATCTACGATACCCCGCTCTCCTGGGCACGGGCGGTCGAGGCTGCCGTCGAGCGCGAGCGGCTCGTGTGCAGCATAGCCGTGGGGTCTACCCGCTTTGGCACGTACGCCGCGGCAAAGGCAAAGCGGGGCATCACCGTCTTCACCAGCGGCGAAGAGGAGGCGGCGGCAGCAATGCAGGCGCCGCTCGGGGTGCTGCCGATCGAACGCGAAGCGCTGGCGCGCTGCCGGCAGCTCGGCATCGTCACGATCGCCGGTTTCTGTCGGTTCTCTTCCGGCGCGCTTCGCAGGCGGTTCGGCCCTGAAGCCGAGCGGCTGCAGCGCTTCGCGAGGGGGGAGCAGGAGCTTCCAATCCAGGCGGTCGACGCTCCCGCGGTTCTGCGCCGGGAGGTTCGATTGCTCTATCCCCAGTCATCCGCGGACGTTCTGCTTCATCATCAGCTCTCGATGCTGCGCGAGCTCGTTGCGCACGCGTGGACGCAGCAGCGACTAGTCGGCGATCTCGCGCTCGAGTTTCATCCGGAGCACTGGCCCGGTCATCATGGGCAATGTCGACGTGAGCGGATCTTCACTGCCAGGCCGACGCGCGATCAGAAGGCGATCGAGCGGCTCATTCGGCTGCGGCTCGAGAACCTTCATCTCCCCGGCCCGGTGGTCCGGCTCTCCCTCGAGGCGACGCTCGTCCCGACCGAACGGGCGCAGGAAGAGCTGTTTGCGACCGGCGCCCGGCGGGATATGAAGAAGGCGCTTGCCGCGATCGACGAGGTGCGCGCGGAAGTGGGAAACGACGCAGTACAGATTGCCGAGCTCGTCGACGCACACCTGCCTCAGGCGCAATACCGGTGGCGGCGGGTCGAGCGGCTCGGACCCGTGCGGCGCGACACCATCGAGGCGCCCGCGCGCCCCCCGCTCGTGCGGCGTCTGCTTCACGCCCCGCCGGCGCTCTCCCGGCCCGCCGGCTCCACGGACGCGTCGCTCACCGGCCCGTTCGAGTATTCGGGCGACTGGTGGCGCACCCCCTACCGCCGCGACTACTACTACCTGCGCGACGACTCGGGACGGCTGCTGTGGGTCTATCGCGAGGCAGCCGCGGCCGGCGGCGTGCCGGGGCGATGGTTCGTCCAGGGGATCGTCGAATGAACGACGAGCGTCGCTACGTGCCGCTGTGGGTGAAGAGCAGCTACACCTTTCTCGAGGGCGCAAGCCACCCGGATGAGCTCGTCGCGGCGGCTTCGCGGTTCGGGCTTCCGGCGATCGCCCTCACCGATCGCGACGGGGTCTACGGGATCGTCCAGGCGCACGAGGCCGCCACGGAGCACAGAGTCCGGCTGATCGTCGGCTCGCAAATCACCGTCGATTTGTGCGGACCCGCGACGATGCGGCCGGAGCCGCAGCAGCGGGAGCGGCATCCGCTCCTGCTGCTCGCCGAGGACCGCGAAGGGTACGCCTCGCTGTGCGGGCTGATCAGCGCCGGGCGGCGGAGATCGCCCAAGGGGGAGAGCCTCGTCACGCTCGACGAAGTGTGCGCAGGCGCGCGCGGTCTCGTCGCGGTCTGGCCGGGCGCTTGTGCTCCGTCGCAGTCCCCCTTATCCTCCCTCCGCGACGCTTTCGTCGGCAGCCTCTACCTCGCGCACGCGCGCCATTTTCGTCTCCGCGACCCCGCCGACTTCGCGCGCGTGAGGCGGCTCTCGCGCCGCTACGGGCTGCCGGTCGTCGCGGCGACCGAGGTGCTCTACCACGCCCCCGAGCGCCGCGAGTTGCACGACGTGCTGACCTGCATCCGCCACGGGGTTACGCTCAACGAGGCGGGCTCCCGTCTGCGACCGAATGCAAGCCACGCGCTGCCGAGTCCGCAGGAGATGTACCGGCGCTACGGCGACGCGCCCGATCTGGTGTCGCGTACCCTGGAGATCGCCGAGCGCGCACGGTTCACTCTGAGTGAGATCGAATACCGTTACCCGAGCGAGCAGGTGCCGGCCGGCTATTCCACGGCCGAGTGGCTCTGGGAGCTCGCCTTCGCCGGCGCGCGCAGGCGCTATGGCGGGTCGATTCCCGCCGACGTTCGTTCGCAGCTGCAGAAGGAGCTTGCGCTGATCGACGAGCTCGAGTACTGCGGGTACTTCCTCACGATGTGGGAGATCGTCGAGTACTGTCGCCGGCAGGGGATCATCGCGCAGGGGCGCGGGTCGGCGGCGAACTCCGCCGTCTGCTATTGCCTCGGGATCACGGCGATCGACCCGGTACGGATGGATCTGCTCTTCGAGCGCTTTCTCAGCCGCGAGCGCGCCGAGCCGCCGGACATCGACCTCGACATCGAGCACCGCCGGCGCGAAGAGGTCATCCAGCACGTGTACGAGAAGTACGGCCGCGAGCGTGCCGCGATGGTCGCGAACGTCATCCGCTACCGGGTGAAGAGCGCGATCCGCGACGTGGGCAAGGTACTCGACATTCCGGCGACCGCACTCGATCGGCTTGCGAAGCTCGCCTCTCACCGCGATGGAAATCTCGATGAGGTGCTCGACTCCTCCGGGGTGAGTGGGGCCACGCGCAACCTCTTCGGCCGCTTTGTCACGGAGATCCTCGACTTTCCTCGCCACCTCTCGATCCATCCCGGCGGATTTCTGCTTGGAAGCGAACCGGTGCACCGCCTCGTCCCCATAGAGAACGCGACCATGCCCGACCGCACGGTGATCCAGTGGGACAAATATGACGTGGAGGCTATGAACCTCTTCAAGGTCGACCTCCTCGGGCTCGGCGCGCTCACCCACCTCGACTACTGCTTCCGGCTGCTGAAGCAGCACCGCGGGATCGATCTCTCCATGGCCGCGATTCCGCACGACGACCCGGCGGTATTCAAGCTCGCGCGCCGGGCCGACACCGTGGGCGTCTTCCAGCTCGAAAGCCGGGCGCAGATGGCGATGCTGCCGCGACTGCGCCCCAAGGTGTGGTACGACCTGGTGATCGAGGTGAGCATCGTGCGTCCGGGCCCGATCACCGGCGGGATGGTGCATCCCTACCTGCGTCGGCGCAACGGTGAGGAGCCGGTCGTCTATCCGCACCCGGCGCTCGAGCCGGTGCTCAGGAAGACGCTCGGCGTGCCCATCTTCCAGGAGCAGGTGATGAAGCTTGCGATCGTCGCGGCCGACTACAGCCCGGGCGAGGCGGATCAGCTGCGCCGCGACATGGCCGCATGGCGGCGTAGCGGCCGGATCGAGACGCACCACGAGCGCTTCGTCGGGCGGATGATCGCGAAGGGGATCGACGCGCAGTTCGCAGAAGCGACCTTCAACCAGATCCGGGGCTTCGGCGAGTACGGCTTTCCGGAGAGCCACGCCGCGAGCTTCGCGCTCATCGCCTACTGCACCGCCTGGATGCGCGCCCACTATCCGGCCGAGTTCG
>SLST01000012.1 GCA_007130265.1 Spirochaetales bacterium | reverse complement strand
CGAGAGCGCGTCGAGCAGTCGCTGCATGCGGTCGTACATCACGTCATCTTTTTCGGCGAGTCGCACCGTGTCAACCGGTCGTCCCTCGCAGCGGCTGTTTTCAAGATCCGTCGGACGTGATAGGAATACCGGGAGACACCGTGCACCTTTTGTTCTGGCTCTACACCATCGCCCTGCTGAGCGGCTCCGCGGCCGTCGCGATCGCCTTCTTCGTGCAGTCGCAACACCATACGCCTGTAGCACTTCTCTTCGCGCTCTTCACCGTCGCGATCTTCCTCATCAACCTGAGTCTGGTGCTCCAACACTATGTGCTGCTCCATCCTGGGGACCTCAGGTACCGATTCGCCGTGTTCGCGCTTGTCGTGATGGTTGCCGGGTCTACACTCTTCGTTGGCACCGCGCCCTTCCTCTACCACCGGCTGTTCGGGCGCACCGCAGGCCCCCGGCTCAGAATCGCATATCTCGTGCTCGCCGCAGTCTTCCTCGTACTCGCCGCGTCTCTGTTTTACCGGTCCGGCTCGCCTTCGGTCCTGATCGTGCTCAATGCGGTCTTCTTCGGGATGGTGGGGTTCGGCGTCGTGTACATGATCACGAGTTACCGCCGAACCGGCGATCGCCGGCTGCGCCGGGCGGTGAGGGGGGTGGTTGGACTGTTCGCGCTCTTCGTGCCGTTGATCGTGCTCGATGCGATGCTCGTCCGGATGCCGCTCCCGCCGTCCGCCGTGGTGTTCGAAGGGACGGTGCTCCCCGCCTTTCTGCTCGTCGTGAACGTGCTGGCGATCAGGTTTGCATCGAGTTACCTCAATGATCCCCCCTATCTCGTGGGCGGAAGAGTCTCATCGTCTTTCCGCAGCACCTACGATGTGAGCGTCCGCGAGGCGGACATCATCGCCATGATAGTAGAGGGAAAGTCGCTTCGTCAGGTGGCCGATTCGATGATGATCTCCGCCGGCACCGTGGAGAACCACCTGTACGCCGTCTGTCGCAAGACGCGGGTGAAGAACCCGACCGAACTGGTGAACCTCGTCCTCGAACACCGCGGAAGCGATGGGCGAGAGAGTCAGCGTTAGGAAGCCGGCGCGTCTCAGCGTCGTCGGCGTCGGCGCGACCCGCCGGTACGCGCGCCCGTGTTGCCTCCGGTCTTGCCGCTCGATCGCGCGGGAGCGTAGACGGTGCGATCCGTGTGGAACGGCTGATCGCGGTCGACCGTCAGTGAAGATCCCATGAGTCGTTCGATGTCGCGTACGTAGGCCATCTCCGCGGTGTCGCACAGCGAGATCGCGCATCCGCCGGATCCGGCGCGAGCGGTTCGTCCCACCCGGTGGATATAGGTCTCCGGCTCATTGGGCAGCTCGAAGTTGATGACGTGCGAGATATCGTCGACGTCGATACCCCGGCTCGCAACGTCGGTCGCGACGAGAACCTGGAGTTTGCCGTTGCGAAAGTCGGTAAGCGCTCGGGTGCGGGCGCCCTGACCCTTGTCTCCGTGTATGGCGTCAGTCGGGATGCGCTTCTGGGCGAGCACCTTTGCCACTTTCCGGGCGCGATGCTTGGTCCGCGTGAAGACGAGGACCCTGAACATCTGCCGGTCGTGTATGAGCTTCGTCAAGAGATCGATCTTGTCCCCTTGATCGACATACATCACCGACTGGTCGATCCGGTCGATGCGCAGCTCGCCGGACTCTGCCGTGACGCGGACCGGGTCGTTGAGCATCTCCCTGGCCACCTCCTGAATCGCCGTCGGCATGGTTGCCGAGAAGAGCGCCGTCTGGCGCCTGCGCGGGATCATGGCCACGATCCGGCGCACTGCCGGGATGAAACCCATGTCGAGCATGCGATCCGCTTCGTCGAGGACGAGGTACGAGACGCGTCCGAGATCGATCGAACCCTCCTCGATCAGATCGAGGAGTCGGCCGGGCGTCGCGACAACGATGTCCGGGTGATTCCGCAGGCCGTCGATCTGTCGGTTTCGCGAGGCGCCGCCGTATATGGCAAGACTCGACAACTTGGCTCCGCGGCCGTAGACGTGAATGCTTTCGACGATCTGCACGGCCAACTCTCGAGTCGGCGTGAGGATCAGCGCCGCGGGTGTGGAAGCGCGTCCCTTGGGGCGGTTGGGCTGCACCTGATGGAGCATCGGCAGCACAAAGGCCGCGGTCTTCCCGGTGCCCGTCTGCGCGGTCGCGAGTACGTCGCGGCCGGCCATCAGCTCGGGTATGGCCCGCTGCTGAACTTCAGTCGGCACTTCGTAGCCGGCTTCGCTTACCGCCGTGCGGGTAGACTCCTGGAGATCAAGGTCGTCAAATGTGGTGTTCATGGTCATCCTTCTGTGCTTTACGTCTCTATAGGGAGGCAGGCACTGGTTTTGTATACCAGCTCAGAATCGCAGAGCACAAAAGAATGTGGCCGGCGGGTCAGACTGATAATCGAGCCGGTGAAGGCCCGCATGAAAAAGGTACACGAAAACGGTTCGAAAAGGAAGGGGCACCGTCAGGAGGAGGCTACCATGTCGGGCGACACGAGATTGGACGGTTTTCCCCCCGTCTCCACCTCGGCGAGGTTGCCGAGTGTGACCTCCGCGATGTTGTTGATCGCTTCCCGGGTGAAGAACGCCTGGTGTGCAGTGATGAGCACATTGGGGAACGTCTGCAGCCGGACGAACGTGTCGTCCTGGATAACCTGGTCGGACAGGTCCTCGAAGAAGAGGTCTTCCTCCTCCTCGTACACGTCAAGACCCAGGTAGCCGATGGCTCCGGTCTTCAGGCCGTCGATCACCGCCGCGGTATCGACGAGCGCGCCGCGACTCGTGTTCAGGATCATCACGCCTTCCTTCATCGAACCGATTGCTTCTCCATCGATCATGTGATGGGTCTCGTGAGTCAGCGGGCAGTGCAGGCTGATGATATCCGACGCCCGGTACAGCGGCTCGAGATCCACGTACTCGACACCGGCATCGCCGAGCTCTGCATCCGGGTACTTGTCGTACGCGAGGATCCGGCACCCGAATCCCCGCACAAGCTCGCAGAACACTCGACCTATCTTGCCGGTGCCGATTACCCCCACTGTCTTGCCGTGCACATCGAACCCGAGCAAGCCTTCGAGGCTGAAGTTCTGCTCACGGATCCGGTTGAATGCCCGATGGTAGCGTCGATTGAGGGTAAGCATCATCCCGAGCGCATGCTCAGCGACCGCGTGCGGGCTGTAGGCAGGAACGCGAACAACGGTGATTCCCAGGTCGTGGGCCTTCTGCACGTCCACGTTGTTGAAGCCGGCACACCGTAGCGCGACGCACGTGACTCCGCGGTCGGCGAGTTCCTGCAGAACCTCCGCATCCACGGTGTCGTTCACGAAGGCACAGACTGCCTCATGCCCCTCGGAGAGCGATGCCGTCGTGTCATCCAGCCCTGCCTCCAGGTAGGTAATCTCGTGCGCTCCGCCTTTGTTGGCTCGATCGAACGACCTCCGGACCCAATCCTTTGTGCTGAAGCATGCAATGCGCATACCTCAAACGTAGGCATTGCGACGGCGGGGTGTCCAGCGGATCAGGGCAATGAGATAGGGGTAGAGGCGCCGACCGGATTCGAACCGGTGAATGGAGGTTTTGCAGACCTCTCCCTTAGCCACTTGGGTACGGCGCCCT
>SLST01000226.1 GCA_007130265.1 Spirochaetales bacterium | reverse complement strand
TGCCGGGACGATCGCCTCGTCACGTGGACGTCGGTATCATCCGGGACCTCTCCTCGTCTGATGAACACGCGTATTCGCTTCAGGACTTCTGGGTGTTTCTGGGACGGCGGATGAACCCTGGCGATCCGCAGCTCAGTTACCTGGTCCCTCTCTTCGAGATGGGAAGTAGACTCGAAGACGTCGCGCAACTCGTAAGTGACAGCACCGAATTCGAGTCGCTTTCTGATGCTTACTCGCAGTGGGTGCGGAACCAGGCGTTCGAGAAGACCCAACCACTGGGATTCGACGGGGATGGAGACGCGGTTCCAGCCGGGGACCAGTGTGTCTGGACGGGCTACGGCTCAGTGGACGAGATACGTGTGACCACCGACATGCCATCGCTGGGGCTCTCGCTGGATATCGACCCGCTGACATCAACGGTTCTCGAGTATACACTGGAGCCAGGGGAAGACCCGTACACAGTTCGAATCGAGCTTGATTCCTCGGAGAGTCCGCACGGCAATGTCATATCGCGGTTCTATCTGGATGATGATGCCGGGACAGGCGATTGCGTCACTCGCGCGGAGTCGAACAGCCGGACACTTGAGGTTGAGGACGAACCGCGGACGATCCACGTGCTCGTGTCAAACCTCGACCTCGAAACGGCCGCAACAGACCTGTTCATTGAGTACCGCATTGTCCAGGACGTTGTATTCCGGTCACCGGATGGCACATCGTGGGCAAGGTTTGGGGAATCGATCGCGGCAGTCGGTGAGAATGTGCTGATCGGATCGCCCGGCGAAGTAACATCGGCCGGGTTCGTGGCGGGTCGTGCATATCTGGTTGATTCACTCGGCAATCCTTTACAGACGTTCGAGGCGCCGGATGCTAGTCTGAACGCGTCTTTCGGCTGGTCGGTAGCCGCGGCGGGGGACAACATACTGATCGGAGCCCCGTATCACGACGTCGGATCGAACTTTGGCGTCGGTCGAGCCTATCTTTTCGATCAGGCCGGGAACCTGCTCCAGACCTTGCGACCTCCCGAATCGACCGGCGGGCAGGAATTCGGGTACGCGGTCGCAGCCATCGGGGATACCCTTCTTGTTGGTGCCACGGAGAACAAATTCAGCGATGACCCCGGTGATACCGACGGCAAGGTCTATATGTTCGATACGAGTGGTTCACTCAACAAAACGATCGCCGGGCCTGGTATTGGCGATTTCGCGTTTTTCGGGTCGGCAATCGATGCAAGCGACGATCGCATTCTGGTCGGCGCCCGGTTCGACGCTGAAACCCCGGGCGATGGCTTCGGTCGGGCCGACCTGTTCGATGCAACAGGGAATCACCTCGAAACGTTCTACTCGCCCCTCCCACAGCAAAACGCTTACTTCGGCTGGGACGTCGCAATCACCGAGGCGGGGTACCTGATTGGAGCACCGCGACAAGAGACCGGTGTAGTGAACAACACAGGAGACACGGTGTTCGTGGAGACCGGGCAGGCGTTCCTGTTCGATGAGACAGGCAACGTCCTGCAAGAGATCGAACCACCGAATCAGCAGAGTCGCGCTCGTTTCGGCTCAACCGTGGCAGCACTGGAATCGAATCTGATGATCGCTGCCGAGCGGTACAATATTGACAGTGACAACAACGCGGGTGAGGTCTACCTGTTCGATCGGGATGCAGTCCATCTGGAGACATTGCAGTCGCCCGAAATTCAGCAGGGGGCGTGGTTCGGACGGTCGCTCGACTCGTTCAGCGGTGGAATTCTGGTTGGGGCACATAACCACAACAGAGGTGGTTGGACAAGCGTTGGGGAAGCCTATCTATTTGCCCGCTGATGCCAGAGACTGTGTTCCACAGCCGGAAGATGTCTGCTGCAGGTGATCCCGGACCTTCTTGCTGCGGTTGGGATTGCGCAGCTTGCGGAGCGCTCTTGCCTCGATCTCACGCATCCGCCCGGGGTTGCGCCGAACACATGGCCGCCATCGAGTCCGAACCGCATTTCCAGCACCTGTCGTTCGCTGTCAGCATAGTTCACCTCGTGTACAACAGGCATGGCGCTGCCGCACGCTGGGTTCAACGCCGTCTCGCCGCGCGATGGAGCGCACGTCTCGGGAGGCCCGACGAGTCGGATCCCCTCGTTCGCGCTCGTAGGACTACACCTCTTCTCCAGCTTGGACACACCCACCAGCGGCCGCCAACAGTACGACAACCGGTTGCCGTTGGCGTCCGTGTGAAGCAAGGTAACGGAGTCGCGTGGGTTCGGGCGTTCCGCTCGTGCCGGAGGGGCTCGCCGGTGGCGCAATGTGTGCGATCGTACAGACTGGATACTGTTCGTCAACGTATGCTTTGTCCACAGGCATCGAAAATCGAAGAGTCCTGAAGCGGAGGGATTGACCGTGAAAAACGTTTTGACATATGCGTTCCTGGTCCTTGGCATCGTCAGCGGCCTGGTCGGGTGCTCATCCGGGAGGCAGGATTCGCGGTCGGTCTCTTTGCACGTGGCGCTCGTGGCAACGTACGTGAGCGACGAATCGGTCGAAGACCTTGCAGCCCATCTCAGGACAGGATTGCCCGAGTACAATGATGATTCGAGAAGCTTCAGCGTTATGGGGATAACGGCGGGAGATTCTGCGGCGGATCCGATGAGCGTTATGGCCGGTTCGACGAGAATCGGGTCGATGCTCGCTTCGGGGGAAATCGAGCTGCTGATCTGCGACCCGGAGAACGCGAGGAGATACGCGGACGACGGGGCGAGTTACGTTGCACTCGAGGAGCTCTTCTCCGCCGACGAGATCAGCTCATTTGCCGGGACGCCGATCGCGATCCAGGTAACCGACGATGAAGGCAACAGCACCGGTGAGTTCAGCGAGATCGTTGGCCTCGATCTGTCGCAGAACGCGGCAATCACGGAGATGACGGGCATCAGAGATCCGCAGATGTTCGTTCTAGCCGGTTCGACCAACCTGGAGGCGGCGAAGGCGGCCTTCGGGTTTCTGGCGCAGTAGACGCGAGGAGCACCACGGTGGCAATGCCTGGTACGCCTTGACCGGCGCCGAACCGAAGACGGACTCCGCTCATGAGAGGAGAGCACCCCAGATCCATAACGGATTCGTGAGGCGGCGGGTGCGGTTCCGGGGCATGCTTCGCAGCGAACGCGTGCTCCTCCTGCGCTTCTTCCGCCACGGGCTACCGGTCATCGGCGGGAGTCTCTCCTGAGTCCTCCTTACCGACCAACTGACCCCGCGGCGCTCCGTGTGTCACCTTCCCACCAAACGTCACCGGCGCGGTAAGGGCGGGATCGAGAACATCGAGTCCGGCCTGCCGGATCCCTTCGTGACGCTGTTGGACGCGCACAGATCGACGGCTATCTGATCCCGGCCGACGCACTGTCGAGCCCTTGAGTACCCTCGGCGAAGTCGCCCGATCATCCTCTCTTCGCCTGCACAGGCGCCGAGAGCGGCTCTACGCCCGCCGGCGGCGGTCTCCGAACAACGCGTAGAATCCAACCAGTTTCAGGAGCTCATCGATAGCCCAGATAGACGCGGTTACGCCGACGATCAGGAGCCAATCGCCCAGGTCCAACGCAACCGTATCGAAGATGGCGTGGCCAAAGGCGGTCTGCACGGCCAGAACCTGGAGGACTATCGCGGCGCCGACGC
>SLST01000155.1 GCA_007130265.1 Spirochaetales bacterium | reverse complement strand
GCCGACAGGGCGGCGGCCGCAGCCGGCATAGAGATTCGGTACCTGATCACTTTCAACCGCGCCAAACAGAAGCAGGAGGAAATGGCCGAACTCTACCGCGCGATACGCGATATGGGACATCCTCGAATCGTAGGAGTCGACCTCGCCGGCGACGAGATCAAATACCGGCCTGAGCGCTTCGTCGACTTTTTCCGCGAGGTCAACGCCGACGGTGTCTACCGGAGCACGGTTCACGCGGGCGAGGTGAGCCCGGCGTCGCAGATCTGGAGCGCTGTGCGCGATCTGGGTGCCAGCCGAATAGGCCACGGAGTGGCGTGCATCTCAGACCCGGAGCTCCAGCGTTTCCTGGCTGACAACGACATTGTGCTCGAACAGTGCATCACGTCGAACTACCAGACAGGTTCGTGGGCGGATGAACGTCATCACCCCATCGGCACGCTGTACCAAGCGGGTGTTCCGGTTACGATCAACTCGGACGATCCGACGATCCAGAACGCCGCGTTGACGGACGACTACGTCAAAGCGGTCGAGTACTTCGGCTTCACGGTAGAGGATCTCGTCGCCCTCAATGAGCGCGCCATCGCCGCGAGCTTTCTCACCGACTCGGAAAAGTCATCGCTTCTCGCCGCCTACCGCGACGCGGTCAGGAGCTTCCGCCTACTCCACGATCTGTAGCGCGACGGTTCCACGAGAGAGATCTCTCACGACGCGTTCGAGCGCCGGCCAAGATGCGGCGTCTGCGATGATCACGAGACTGACGTCGGTCGAGAAGCATTCATCCTGGATCCTCGCCCCCCGCGCGAGGAGCTGGGCTCGTACCCGCTCGTGGAGGTCGTAGGGCAGCCGACACTCGGCTCTGAGCAGCTCGACCCGCCGCCTCACGGGCAGACGATCGATCACGGTTCGCGCCGCATCGCTGTAGGCGCGCACTAGGCCACCGGTGCCGAGTTTGATCCCGCCGTAGTACCGCGCGACCGTCACCAGAACATCCCTGATCATCGATCCCCGAACAATCTCCATCACGGGCCGTCCGGCCGTACCCTTGGGCTCGCCGGCATCGCTCATACCCGCATGCTCGGACCGCGGATCACCAAGAAGAAACGCGTAGACTACGTGGCCTGCATCCGGATGACCATCGCGGGCGCGGTGGATCTCTGCGTGAGCTTCGTCGGGACTCGTAACGAGAACAGCGCGTGCGAGGAAGCGTGATCGGCGCACTACAATCTCCGCCTCGGCAGACCCTGACGGTTCGAGCAGATCGCCTTCATGTTTCACGTGAAACAATCCTCAGTGGCCGGATGACCTCACCCGCCTTCGAGGCGATCACTACGCCGGACGCGAATTCGGCGCTGCGAGGGGATCATCCTGTCGGACAGTTCGGGCTACCACGAGAGCTCCCGGCAGGATCTTGTTTCACGTGAAACAGTTCCAGACCCACCCGCCACAAAGACGCAGTCCGACTTCCCAACCTCAAACGGTCGCCTTCGTCGCACCCGCGTCATCAGCCGCCGTCGTCCGGGTCGCGATCGCGCTCCTGCGCCTCGTAGCTCGCGTCCTGCGCGTCGTACCCATCCTCGGCCCCGTCGGCTCCATCGTCCGCGACATCGCCGGCATCCTCTTCTTCGGCCCGGCCGGACTCGACGGCCTCCGCCTGCTGCTCTACCTCGTCGTCGTCATCGGCCGTCCGATCAACCCCGACAACGTAGTCCGGACGGTTGATATCGACGACCCGTACACCGGTGGCCGATCGAGACTGAATGGGAATCGCCCGGGCTGAGAGCTTGATCGTCTGGCCCTGTGAGGTGATGATCATGAGCTCGGACTCATCCTGGACGCTGAGCAGATCCACGAGCTCGCCGGTTCGCTCGTTCGTCCCGTAGGCGATTTGCCCGCCGGTCCCTCGACCGTGGGGACTGAACTCGTCGAACCGCGTTCGCTTTCCGTAGCCGTACTCACTCACCGTGAGCATCTGCTCGCCTTCACGCACGACGACGCATCCCGCGAGCTCGTCGCTCTGCTTGAGCTTGATCCCGCTCACACCGCGACTCGTCCGTCCCATCGCGCGCACGCTGCTCTCACGGAAGCGAAGTCCCTTACCTTTCCGGGTTACGAGGAATAACTCATCGTCACCCCCGGTGAGGAGTGCGACGGAGAGTCGGTCCCCCTCGTCGAGCTTGATCGCGTTGATGCCGCGCGTGCGCGCATTACTGAACTGGTCGGCGGTAACCTTCTTGACCACCCCACGCGCGGTTGCCATGAAGAGGTGCAGGTCAGGGGTGAAGTCCTTCAGCGAGACGACGGCGGTGATCTCTTCATCCGCGGAAATCTGAAGCAAGGTCCGTACATGCGTTCCCTTGGAGTAGCGTGAGCCTTCGGGAATCTCGTGCACCTTGAGGTAAAAGGCGCGTCCGGCGTTCGACACGAAGAGGAGGTAGTCGTGCGTGCTGCCGATGAACAGATTCGCGATGAAGTCGTCGTCCTTCTTCATGCCGCTCGTCGTACCCTTGCCGCCACGCCCCTGAACCTTGTACGCGCTCCAGGGAACGCGTTTCGTGTAGCCGCGGTGACTGAAGACCACCACCATCGCCTCACGCTGGATGAGATCTTCAATGTCGATCCTCTCCACTTCGGACGGCACGATGTCGGTCCGTCGCTCATCGCCGAACCGCTCGGCGATATCAATCGTCTCCTCGCGCACGACACCGAGGATCTTCTCTTCGCTTGCGAGCAGCGCTTTCAGCTCCTCGATCAGCTTCAGCACCTCGGCGAGCTCGTCGAGGATCTTCTGCGTCTCGAGCGAGGTCAGGCGCTGAAGGCGCATGTTCAGGATCTCGGTCGCCTGCGGCTCTGAGAACGAGAAACGCTCCATGAGCCGCGTCCGCGCGATATCCACCGTCTGCGACTCCTTGATCGTACGGATCACCTCATCGATGTTCTCGAGTGCGATCTTCAGGCCCTCGAGGATGTGAGCACGCTTCTCGGCCTTGTCGAGATCGAACTTCGCGCGTCTGATCACAACCTCGCGGCGGTGGCTCACAAAGTGCCGGATCATGTCCTTGAGAGTCAGCACCTCGGGTCTGCCGTCGACGAGCGCGAGCGCGTTCACGTTGAAGTTCTGCTGGAGCGCCGTGTGGCTGAAGAGGTGGTTCAGGATGATCTTGGGACTCGCGCTCTTCTTGAGCTCGATCACGATCCGCATCCCATTGCGATCGCTCTCGTCGCGCAGGTCGCTGATCCCGTCGATCTTCCGGTCGCGCACGAGATCCGCAATTCGCACGATGAGCGAGGCCTTATTCACCATGTAGGGGATCTCGTGGACCAGAATGACGTCCCGGCCACTCTTGTTCGACTCGATCGAGAAGCGCGCGCGCACCGTGACCCGCCCCTTGCCGGTTTCGTACGCATCCCGGATCCCCTGCGTCCCGTAGATCGTACCGCCGGTAGGAAAGTCGGGGCCCGTAACGTGCTCCATGAGTCCCGAGATGGTGATGTCCGGATCGTCTATGTAGGCATCGATCGCCGAGGCAATCTCCCGCAGATTGTGCGGCGGAATGTTCGTCGCCATGCCGACGGCAATTCCACTTGCCCCTTCGCAGAGCAGGTACGGAAAGCCGGCGGGCAGCACCACCGGTTCCTGCATCGTGTCGTCGTAATTCGGCGAGAAGTCGACGGTCTCCTTCTTGATGTCTCGCAGCATCTCCTCGGCGATACGATGCAGCCTCGCCTCGGTATAGCGCATCGCCGCCGGCGGATCTCCGTCAATCGACCCGAAGTTCCCCTGCCCGTTGATCATGGGATAGCGCATGCTGAACGGCTGCGCAAGGCGGACCAGCGTATCGTAGAGACTCGCGTCGCCGTGCGGATGGTAGCGGCCCATGACGTCGCCTACGATACGAGCGCTCTTCTTGGGCGGCTGATCGCTCCGGATTCCCATCTCGCTCATCCCGTAGAGGATGCGTCGGTGAACGGGTTTCAGCCCGTCGCGCACATCCGGAAGCGCACGGCTGATGATGACCGACATCGCGTAGGTAAGGTAACTATCTTTGACCTCATCTTCGATCGCAACCGGGATCACGCGGCTCTGGTCAGACATGGGATCTCCTTCGAGTTGAGCCTAGATGTCGAGGTTCGAGACCGCGAGTGCGTTCTCTTCGATGAACTCCCGTCGCGGCGCCACGTGTTCGCCCATCAGAGTAGTGAAGACCGATTCGGCTTCCACCGCATCCTCGAGCTGGATCTGCATGATGCGCCGGGTTGCCGGGTCCATCGTGGTCTCCCACAGCTGCTCGGGGTTCATCTCGCCGAGCCCTTTGTACCGCTGCACGGAAATCCTCTCGTTTTCGACCTTCATGCCGTCGACGATACGCGCGCGCTCGATGTCATTGAACGCGTAGTGGACTTCCTTCCCGTAGCTGATCTTGTACAGTGGCGGCATCGCGATGTAGACATACCCGCCTTCGACGAGCTCGCGCATGTAACGGTAGAAGAAGGTCAGAAGCAGCGTGCGTATGTGAGACCCATCGACGTCGGCGTCCGCCATGATGATCACCCGGTGATAGCGCAGCTTCGAAACGTCGAACTCGTTGCCCACGCCTGCGCCGAGTGCGGATATGATAGGCTGTAGCTTGTCGTTGGCGAGCACCTTGTCGACCCGCGTCTTCTCCACATTGAGCATCTTGCCCCATAGCGGCAGGATCGCCTGGAAGGTACGGTCGCGTCCCTGCTTCGCGCTCCCACCGGCCGAATCGCCCTCCACGATGTAGACCTCGCACTTGCGCGGGTCCTTCTCGCTGCAGTCGGCGAGTTTGCCCGGCAGACCGCTCGACTCCAGGAAACTCTTCCGTCGCGTCATGTCGCGGGCGCGCCGGGCCGCCTCACGAGCCTTTGCGGCCATCACCGTCTTCTCGAGGATCGCCGCGATCTCCTTCGGGTTCATGTCAAAGTATGTCGTGAGCTCTTCGTTCACAATCGACTCGACGATCCCCTTCACTTCCGAATTGCCCAGCCTCGCCTTCGTCTGCCCCTCGAACTGGGGTTCGGGCACCTTCACCGATACCACGGCAGTGAGCCCTTCGCGCACGTCATCTCCGGAAAGGTTCTCGTCGAGCTTCTTCCCGATTTTCGGGCTCTTCTTGAGGAAATCGTTCAGCGTCCGGGTGAGCGCGCTCTTGAAACCGACGAGGTGCGTGCCACCCTCACGGGTGTTTATGTTGTTGACGAAGCTGAACATCGCTTCGTTGTACCCGTCATTGTACTCCATGCCCAGTTCAACGAGCACGCCGTCACGTTCTCCCTCGAAGTGGATTGGTTCCCTGTTGATCGTCGTCTTGTTCTTGTTGAGAAAGGTAACAAACTCGCGTACCCCTCCGTCGAACTTGAAGTCGTGCCGCTTGGGTGTGGGTATCCTCACGTCTTCAATCGTGATCAGGATACCCTTGTTCAGAAAGGCGAGCTCACGCAGACGATTCGAGAGCGTGTCAAAACTGAACATCGTCGAGTCAAAGATCTCGGAGTCCGGACAGAACCGCACGACGGTCCCCTGGCGGTCGGTAGTCCCGGTCATGCGGACAGCACTGTCGGGAACGCCACGTCGGTACTTCTGTTCGTAGACCTCTCCGTCAACGTGGACGGTCACCTCGCACCATTCGGCAAGTGCGTTCACGACCGAAATGCCGACCCCGTGCAGTCCGCCTGAGACCTTGTAGCTCTTCTTGTCGAACTTGCCTCCGGCGTGCAGGCGTGTCATGACAAGTTCGAGGGCGCTCACATTCTCGCCCGCGTGCATCGCTACCGGGATCCCGCGGCCGTCGTCGGATACCGTGACTACATTCCCTTTTCCGAGCACCACGTTGATTGTCGAACAGTGGCCGGCGAGCGCTTCGTCGATGCTATTGTCCACGATCTCATAGACGAGATGGTGGAGTCCTTCGGGCCCGGTCGATCCGATATACATCCCGGGTCGCTTTCGAACGGGTTCGAGTCCCTTCAGAACCTGGATGCTCTCTGCAGAGTATTTGTCTTCCATTGGCAGTCTCATTAATATACTGCGCTGCTGCGCGTCGGTAAAGGAATCAGAATCACTACGAAAAATCTGTGAGTTTTCTGTGTATATCCTGTGGATAAATCCGTTGATAACCAGATCAAGTGCAGTCCAGACCGTACTTTACCGCGACGCCGACGGTCTCATCCGGGCTACACGTCCTTGACCGAGCAAGTTGCCTTTCCAACGGAAATTCTGCGATGATATGGCGTAATCAGGGGTGGCAAGAATTCCATGCTATGGTATACTTGTTTCCCGTTCCCGATGTCTCGATCTTGGCTTTCACCATAGAAATGGAATAATTGTGGATAAACTGTGGATAAAATAGGTACTCAGACAACCGGTGAAACCGGCTACGGCATCTTCTGGACCGAGGCGATGAGCCAGCTCGAAGACGAATTGACCGAACAGGAATACGGTATGTGGTTCAACCGAATGGACTATGTTCGTTCGGACGATTTTCACATCGTCGTTGCCGTACCCTCGTCATTCTATCGCGACCAGGTCAAACAACGCTACCTCCCAGTTATCGAAGAGAAGCTTTTCGAGCTCTCAGGCACCAAGCTCACCATTGAGTTCGAGATCAGAAAGTTCGATGGGGCAAAGACACCGCAAGCCCGTCCCAGGGCTGTCCCACCGGACGATGACGACGTAACCACCCCGGTAGAGATCGCCAGCGCGGCCGCCGATCCGGTATCCCGACCAAAGCCACGCCGCCCGCACGAGAACCTCAAGCCGGACTACACCTTCGACACTTTCGTCGTCGGTCAGAACAACAGCTTCGCCGCGAACGCGGCAATCGCCATCTCACGCAACCCGGGAACCGCCTACAACCCCTGCCTCGTCTACGGGGGCGTGGGACTCGGCAAGACGCACCTCATCCAGGCAATCGGCAACGCCGTCCACAAAGACATCGCCAATATGAAGGTTGTCTACGTCACGGCGGAGAACTTCACCACGGAGTTCATCCAGGCTATCCGCGAAAAGAGCACCCACAAGTTCAAGGCCAAGTACCGGTACGCGGATCTGCTGCTGATCGACGACATCCACTTTCTGCAGAAGAAGAGCGAGACTCAGGAAGAGCTCTTCCACACCTTCAACGCGCTCTACGACGCGAACAAGCAGATGGTATTCACCTGCGACCGGCCGGTGAGCGAGCTCCGTGACCTCACCGATCGGCTGCGAAGCCGGTTCGAGCGCGGCCTCAACGTCGACCTCCAACCTCCGAGCTACGAGACGCGCTACGCGATACTCAACAAGAAGATCGAGTCGTTCAACCTCTCTATACCGGAAGAGGCGATCAGCCTCATCTGCAACAATGTCACGACAAACGTACGTGACCTCGAGGCCGCGCTGACCAAGCTCGTCGCCTACGCGGAGCTCGTCAACAAGAACATCACGGTGGAAATCACCCGCCAGCAGCTGAAGGACGTCTTCGCCTCGCCCAAGCAAACCAACGTCACGGTGGATCTCATCCAGCGTACGGTCGCGGACTACTTCAACCTGAGCACGCAGGAACTGAAAAGTAAAAAGCGCACTCGCGTCGTCGCGTTTCCGCGGCAGCTCGCCATGTACATCACGCGCGAAGTGACCGAGTACTCGACCACGGAGATCGGTCTCGAGTTCGGCGGCAGGGACCACACAACCGTCATGCACGCCTGCCAGCGCATCGAAGCGCGCATGCGCACGGATCCCACCCTTGAACCGACGGTGCAGTACCTGGTCCGCTCGATCAAAGACCAGAGCACCCACCGATGACCGAACCGGGAAGAGCTCTCGCCCGCACTAGCCGTGAGACCTACGGGCCGCACGCAGACGGCACCGAGACGGCGTCCAGACCGCCCGCGACGGCCACTTCACGGCCCGCACGACGAACCGAGCCCCATCACAGCCAAGCCCTGTCCGGTGGACAACACCTTGATTACCCCCTCGCAACCTGTGGAGAACCGGCGCGCCTGTGGACAATGTGCAAAAGAACGACGAGTAGTCCCCAGCTTTTCCCAGGTGTATCATGCTACCGTGAAAAGCTTTGCGTCGTTACACACATATCAGAAGCCCCTACTACTACGACTACTATCTTTTATATATAGTTGGGAAGACTGAAGAGGAGATCCGGATGAAATTCACCTGCGAACGCGACGTCATCATGAAAGAGATCGCCGTAGCGAGCGAGATTATCTCGTCGCGAAACGCCCTTTCCATCCTGTCGAATGTCATGGTTGTCGCAGAGGAAAACGAGCTCACGATCCGCGCTACGGATCTCAAGGTGAGTTTCGAGACGCGCATTCCCATTGACGTCGCTGATCCAGGCAGTACGACCATCTTCTGCGACAAGTTTTTGGGTATCCTCCGAAGCCTTCCCGCAGGCGAAGTCGAGTTCGAGCAGGAGGGAAACGAACGGTTCATCATCAGGCCACTCTTCAAGAAGATCGACTTTCAGCTGCGCAGCATCTCGAGCGACAAGTTTCCGGAGGTGCAACTCGCGCCGCCGGAGTCGTATTTCGACTTCTCACAGTCCGACCTGATCGAGATGATCACCCAGACCATCTTTGCGGTGTCCGACGACGAGACCCGCTACTTCATGAACGGCGTCTACCTCGAGAACCTCGACGGAGATCTCGTCATGGTCGCCACCGACGGTCGCCGGCTGAGCTTCATCTCGAACAAGCCCGCGCAACCCATCCCGGAGTTCTCGGGCATAATCGTTCCTCCCAAGGTTCTCAACCTCATCCGCCGCCTCGCCTCCGGTGAAGGAATCGTTCAACTCGCGATTGCGGAGAAGAACCTCTTCATCCAGTTCGACAACCAGCGCATCAGCTCAGCGCTGATCGAGGGTCAGTTTCCCAACTACCGACGCGTCATTCCTGAGAGCCAGGAGCACCGAGTACTCGTCAGACGTGACGAGCTGCAGGAAGCCCTGAAGCGTGTGAGTCTGCTCGTCGAGAAGTCCCGCAGAATCTACCTTACCCTCACTGGCGAAGGTATGGTCCTCAAGAGCGAGGAAAGCGATATCGGACAGGCGACTGAAGAAATATCGTGCGAGTACGAAGGTCCGGAAATCACGCTTGCGATGAACTACGGCTATCTTGTAGATCCTCTTCGCGTTATCCCGGCGGACACCATTACCATCAACTTCACGGAGAGTACGAAGGCAATCACGATCAATCCAGAGCCGGAAACGTCGTACTTCCACATCGTGATGCCCATGCAGCTCGACTAAGCCTCAGGGCTTCCGTGGCCTTCACCGCGATCAGACTCTACCACTTCCGCAATCTCGCCGACACCACGATCCCCACCGACGCCCGCGAGATCTTCCTCGTGGGGGAGAACGGCCAGGGCAAGACAAACTTCCTCGAAGCAATTTACTTGGTATGTTATGCGTCGAGCTTCCGTACCCGGCGTGACGACGTCATGCGTACCAACGGCGCCCAGGATATGGCCGTCGAAGGTCGTTTCAGTGCCGACGATGAACCCCACACCGTTCTCGTGAAGCAGATCGGCCGCCGTAAGCAGATCGAGCTCGACGGCGTCCTGGTCGAGGACCGCAAGGAGATCGTCAGCAATATCCCCTGCATCGTCTTCTGCCACGACGACATCGCCTTCGTCTCAGGCGGGCCGGAGATGCAGCGATGGTTTATGAACCAGACGCAGAGCCTCCTTTCCTCGGCGCATATCTTTGACCTGCGCCGCTACCGCCGAGTCCTCAAGGCGAGAAACTCGGCACTCCGCGACCGCCGCACGGATCTTCTCGACGCGCTCGACCGGCAGCTCGCCGAGTCAGGCATCCTCATCCAGACCCGCCGCGCTTCACTCTCTGACGAAGTCAACAGCACCCTGACGTCATTCTTCCTTCGCGTATTCGGATCAGGCCGCGAGCTCACGCTGAGTTATGAACCGAGTTGGTCCGACGCGCAAACCTCCCCGGAATCCCCGCGGTTCGACCCCCTCATCGAGGAAGTCCTCGCTCGGCTGCTCCGCTCTCGCGACCGCGACCTCGACCAGCGCACCTCGACCTGCGGACCCCACCGCGACCGCTTCGTCTTCCGCCTTGACGGCCGCCCCCTGACCGACGTCGCCTCCACCGGCCAGCTCCGCCTCGTCTCGCTCATCCTGCGCGTCGTCCAGGCCCAGCTCCTCAGCGACGTCACCGGCCGCCTCCCCGTCCTCCTCCTCGACGACGTGCTCCTCGAGCTCGACCCTGACCGCCGCCACCGCTTCGTCGACCTCCTCCCCGACTACGACCAGGCCTTCTTCACCTTCCTCCCCGACGAGCACTACTCCCGCTTCCGCCGCGACACCACCCGCCTCTATAAGGTGCGCGGAGGCGTTATTTCCTGATAGCTTTGCTGCGCCGCCTGTCGCCGTCCGGCCGCCCGACCCGGCGCCCCCATCCTCCTGCGACGGGCCGCTCCTTCGTGCCCCTGCGTCGCGAGCGCTCGCGCGGTCAGCCAGTCCCCACGGTCATCATTCACATCACATCGCGGCGGACTTTCCAGCACGGACCCCTTCGCGCTTGAATATTCCTCCTCCACCATCCAAACCCTCTGGTATGACATTCCTGCGGACCCGTACCTACTACGCCTGTCCCGACTCCTCGCCACCGCAGGGATCGCCACCGCGCCGTCCGTTGTGACGGGCGGCTCGCCGCAACGACCCTGCTCAGGCAGGGTCGTTCTTTCGTTCGGAGGTTGGTATGGACATCGACAGAGAGATTCGACGGCAGATCGACGGCATCGCGAGCGGCGGAGATCGTTCCCGGGGGCGAACTCGAAGCGATGCTGCGCGAGGCGATCGGAGTGGGCCGCCCGCTGCGCGTGAAGTACGGGATCGACCCCACGAACCCGCACGTGCACATCGGCCACCTCGTTCCCTGCCGTCTCCTGCGGGCGATGCAGGACGTCGGCCACACGGCCGTGCTGATCGTAGGCGACTACACCGCGCGCATCGGCGATCCCACAGGCCGGCCTCGCGCTCGACGAGGTGCTGCGCCTGCTCGCCTCGTTCTCCGTCGCGCAGATGATGGCGCACGAGACCTTCCGCTCGCGCCTCGATTCCGGCAACCGGCTCTCGATCCGCGAGTTCCTCTCCCCCGTGCTCCAGCCGTACGACTCGCTCATGGTCGGTGCGGATGTCGAGATAGGCGGCACCGATCAGCGCTTCAACTGCCTCTGCGGCCGCGACCTTCAGCGCTCCCGGCCGACAGCATCGGCATCGTCGATCTCCTCATCGCCGCGGGAGCCGTCACATCGAGGAGCGAAGCGCGGCGCCTCGTGGAGCAGGGCGGGGTGCGCGTGGACGGTGAGACGGTCGCGGGCCACGAGGCGGTGGTGGAACTCGCCCATGGGCAGGCGCGGCTCCTTCGCGTTGGGAAGCCGAGGTTCGTGAGGGTGCGGCGCGGGCGGTAGCGCGACCTGCCCTTGATCGAGCCGGATACTGCTGCTACCCTCCTGAAAGACGACTCGCCCGTCCGAACAACGACTCGCTCCGATTCGAGCGCGATGGAGGTATCTCGATATGTTCGGTTTCCCCGCCTATGATGAGTATGAAACACTGGTACCGGTCTATTGCGTAACGCCGAACGAGGGCGGATGCATCCATCGCTTCTTCGATACGTCGCCCGTCAGTCCAAGCGGAAGGCTCCTTGCGTTGTTCCGTTTTCCCTTCGAGGACCGTCTGCCGGTGCCGGGGGACCGCGCGACCATCGTCGTCGTAGACCTCGAGACCGGCGCGGAGCGAGAGGTGGCGCAGACCGCCGGATGGGAAACACAGATGGGCGCGAACATCAACTGGGGCGGTTCCGACGACGAGCTGTTTTTCAACGATGTCGACACCCAGACCTGGACGCCGTTCGCATGGAAGCTCAATCCTGCGACCGGCGATCGCGCTCGCATGGACGGAACCGTCTATCACGCGTCGCCCGACGGCACGCTCCTGGTCTCCGCGAACATGACCACGATGAGGCGCACGCAACCGGGCTATGGGGTAATCGTTCCCGATGACCGCGTCCGTCACAACACCGGTGCGGTAGACGACGACGGGTTCACCCTCACCAATACCAGGACCGGCGAGTCGCGGCTTCTCGTGTCCACGCATGAGCTCATCGAGCGGGGGCTCACCGCAGCGCAGATCGACGACCCGGACCGCTACGAGATCTACGGGTTTCACAGCAAGTTCAACCCGCAGGGCGATCTCCTGATGGTGAGCCTTCGGTGGTATCCGATCGCCGCTGAATCGCAGTTTGATGCTTTCAAGCGGGCTCACGCCGACGTTCGGTTCGCGTGGTTCGTCCTGGACCTGGACAAGAAGTCGATCACCTGTCCCGTCGGTCCCGAGCAGTGGGTCAAGAGCGGCCATCACGCGACCTGGTTCCCCGACGGGCGTTCGATCTCCATGAACCTGAACATCGACCTCGAGGAACACCTGCGTTTCGTGCAGGTGTCGTGGGACGGTACCGGGCTGCGCAAGATGCGCGATGACGTCTGGGGATCCGGCCACCCGACCGTCCATCCCGACGGAGTACACCTCGCCTCGGACGCGTACACGAACGAGACGCCAATCGCGTTCGGCGACGGGACCATTCCCATTCGGTGGATCGATCTGCGTAGCGGTGAAGAGAAGGTCGTGGCGCGCATCAACACCCGACAGCCCTTCGACGCGAGTCCGTTGCGGGTCGACCCGCACCCGGCTTGGGACCGCACATCGCGCTACCTGGTCTTCAACGGCTACGTCGGGGGAACTCGGCGGGTTTTCATCGCCGATATGGCGCCTCTGCTGACGGCCTCCTGAGGCATCGAGACCGGATCATCGGGGACCCGTCGGCGCCGCTCAGCCACTCTCCGGACGTCTGAAGTCCTCACGCGACGCATTGATCTGCACGTCGAGTATGTCGCTCCTCCGCGTCCGCCTCATATCGCCACCGGATGCATCCCCGGAAAGCGGGCGTAGTCTCGCCAGTTCGACGAGAGCACCGGGCTGACCCCGTCTGCCTTGTAGGTAGCCGCGAGCATCGTGTCCAGGAGTCGCCTTCTGCCCAGCCGGTACTCCTGCATCCAACTCAGGACGAGGCCCATTTTGCCGCGTCGGGCTGAACCTGGGTCACTTCGCTGCCGTTCCACCAGGCGGCCGCCCGAATCGCCTGGCGTCGCTCACGACGTGCGCCAACTCGGCCACGATCTGCGGGGCGAGCGCGAACCCCTCGCCCGCGTGCTCGCGCGCGAGCCGCCGTGCCGACTCGTGCGGTCGGAGCATCTTCCCGACGCTCGCCAGTCTGTGATCGAAGACACCCGAGCCGGTGCCGAAGTGGCGCTCCGCATACTCGGCCATCGCCTCCCTGATCAGCTCGCTCGCGCTCTCATCACGCTCCATCGCCCGGCGCAACCGCGGAGTCGAGCATCCTCCAGCACGACCCCTGCGAGGCCGACCGAACCTAGTCTCCGGCCCGGTCTCCCGGTGCGCGGTCCCATTCCGCGAGGACATCGCGATACGGGTAGCCGGCGCGCATGTCGGCCGTGAACCGGTCGTCGGACTGGCACTGAAGGATGGTAACGACCAGCGAGTGGGCCTCCTGGAGCGAATCGCGGTCGCCCGGACCCGCGTCGTCGTCGCTTCG